>JAYTMI010000141.1:0-7408 GCA_043728625.1 Saprospiraceae bacterium
GTATCGGACATTTTAAAAGTCGTTATACTGCACAAGTCATGAAGCCGTGCAATCGTCCCACATTTGCCCACAGCCTCCATGATGGTGGCATTGAATTTAGCAAATGTGCCGACTGTGTCGTGCTTTTCAAAAGCACTTAACAAGATATTTTCTGCACGTGTTTCACCAATTTGCCCGATGGCATAAGCGGCGGCAATGCGGACATCTACAAACTCGTCTTTGAGCAAAACAGCCAATGAATCAAGCGCTTTTTTCTCTTTCAAAGAACCAAAAGCTGTGGCAGCGACATAACGTAATGTTGGATTTGCGCTGTTGAGGTAATGCATAAGCGTGTCCGCCGATTGACGTTCAAGAAGGTTGTAAATATCCTGCACTTGTTTGTCCGAAAAATCAACTGCTGTACCTTCAAATTTATCTCTGTTGTACTCAGGTGGTACACAGGCATCAACAAAAAAAGCTATTATTAAGAAGTAAAAAACAGAAAGGAAAGTATTTTTCATTATTAAAATTCTGATAATCAATATATTAGAGTTGGTTTGAATAATGCTTAGTCGGGCAAAAATAGTAATAAGATTTGAGAAATAAGGAAAATACTGATTCAAAGAATTCCTTTGGAAGGGGTTGTTTTTATTGATACCCAATCAAAAAAAGCTACTTTTACACCTTGAAAATACTTTTAGTCATTGATTTACAATAAAAATAAGACTATTTTAATATGGCGCGTATCTCCTTAGAAAATGTTCGCTTTAGAGCGCATCACGGTTTATACGAAGAGGAACGTTTAATCGGCAATGATTTTATATTGGATGTCTGGATTGATGCCGATATTAAAGAAGCAACGGTGGTGACGGAACACGATATGGATAAAGTGGATAAAACGGTCAACTACGAAATAGTGTACGAAATCTGCCGCTTTGAAATGGCTAAACCGCAAAAACTGCTGGAAACGGTTGTAGAAGAAATGATTTATCGGTTGAAACAACATTTTACGAATATGGAAATGGTTCAGCTAAAACTCCAAAAATTGAATCCGCCTTTGGGTGGGCAAGTGGGCGCTGCTGTGATTTCTGAAGTAAAACGCTTTCAAATGACGTGTCCAAAGTGTGATAAAGATATGATTTGTTACAAAGAGGATAAATTGGATGACCAAACTTGTTGGTGTCATCAAGGGGCGAAGGATAAAATACACCCACGAACGGCTGAAATCATAGACCAACGCTATAAAGACAAATGTCTTTGTCCAAAGTGTTTGAAGGAGTTTGAAGGGTAAAGTTTAGCATTATTTTAACGTCCTTTCTTTGAAAACAAACGTCAAAAAGGCATATATTTTTTGTCATTCTCTGATTATTCACATAAATACATTTAAAAACTAAAAATTGATGTTTAAAAAATTAGGTATTTTACTGGTCGCAACAACATTGACACTGACTGCTTGCGACGAATTGCAAAAAGCAGCAACGACCATTTTAACGCAACAAGTCCTTTCTAATCAGGACATTGGCAACGGTCTGAAATCCGCTCTTGAAATTGGCATCGGAAAAGGCTCGGATGTGCTGTCGCAAAAAGGTGGTTTTTTCAACTCTTCTTATAAAATTCTTTTGCCGCCCGAAGCCCGTCAAATTACGGATAGACTGAAAGTTATTCCTGGATTCAATAAGGTTGAGGACATTATCTTAGAAAAAATCAACGCAGGTGCTGAAGATGCGGCTGCCAAAGCGAAGCCGATTTTCGTGAATGCCATTAAGCAAATGACATTTACGGATGCCTTAAACATTTTGATGGGTGACAAAAATGCTGCGACTACTTACTTGAAAAAGACGACATATGACCAATTGTATCAAGCTTTCAGTCCTGTTATCGTACAGTCGCTCGACAAATTTGAGGCTCGTAAGTATTGGAGCGATGCGGTAAATACCTACAACAGAATTCCTTTCATCGCAAAAGTAAATCCAAGCCTTGATGACTATGTAACGACTCAAGCCCTTACAGGTTTGTTTTCTATGGTCGAACAAAAAGAGCTTGCGATTCGTACCGACAAAGGTGAACGTGTGACGGATTTATTGAAAAAGGTGTTTGCGAAACAGGATGCACAATAAATATTTTTAAATATTATAATTTTATGTACAAAGACGGTAGGATGTTGTGTCCTATCGTCTTTGTACTTAAAATCTTAAAATTCAACGGTTTTCTTCGCCATATCGAATAAATTTGTTTGCTTTGCATAAACATTGATAGACTAAATGAGTTAACGCCCCCCTCAGTATTTGCTTACAAAATTGACCAAATTATTTTACAGACTCAACGAGAAAACAGCCGCTATGCAAAACTTGAATGACTTACGGCATTTTTACAATCACACAATCCATCCCGAACTCATGCGTATGGAGCGGCAGCGACATTATTTGTTGACCGTCATGGGTATGGCTTTTTTAACCATTTTAGGCATTATTTTCCTTCAGTTTTATCTCAATATCCTTGTTTTGACCCTCGTTTTGGCCGTACCGCTTGTACTTTACATTACCTATATGTTCAATGAGTGGGAGAATTTCCGTGCGACATTCAAACCCAAAGTCGTAACATTGTTGCTCGATTTCATTGACAATGACGTGACGTATAATGTGCCTTTGAAATATATGGAAAAGGCTTCGATTGCGCCCGCCGTTTTTCAAGCGAGCCGTTTGTTCAACTCTGCTGCGCCTGATTATGTTGGCGAGGACTATATAAAAGGTGAAATGGGCGAATTGGATTTTGAGATGAGTGAGCTATCTGTTAAAGAGTTTTCGCCTGTGCGCAATAGGCTCGATGATGTTTTTCGAGGCGTTATGCTTCATGCTCGTTATCGCCGACAGGTACAATCCGAAACAGGTGAAATCCTCGTTTTGCCCCGCCATGAACGTCAATTTTTATCCAAAACCATAAAATCATTTACCGCCAAAGGTGGTCGGCAATTTGATAACCTTACGCCAAAATTTCTGCATACTTTTGTCGTTTATTCAACGGCAAATGCGAATACGCGCGGCTTTTTGTCAAAAGAAATGCAAGAAGCGATATTAAAATACAGAAATAAAGAAACAAAAGAGGTCTATATTTCATTTATAGCCAGTGACATTTATATTGCTGTTGCGCAAGAAAAAGATTTGTTAGAGCCCGCTTTATGGCAATCTAATGTCAGTTTTGACCTTATTCGAGAATATTACGAAGATTTGACTTTATTGTTAAGTATTGTTTTGGATATTGATGCCAATAATTAAAAATACCTTTTATAAAATGTTGAAAATCAAAAACTTAGTCTTATTATTTATTGCTATTGGGTTTATTGGAAACCTAACTCTGACAGCACAACAAGCTGAAACAGCAATAGCCCCCCCCTCAGTATCCAACCCAAAAAATGCCTTATTGTGGGAAATCAGTGGTAAAGATTTGAAGAAACCGTCCTACCTCTATGGCACCATTCACATGATACCCAAAGCGGACTTTTTTTTGAGTGATGAAGCTAAAAAAGCCATTGCTGCCAGCGAAAAAGTGACTTTTGAAATCAATATGAAAGACATGAGTAATCCGATGGCACTCATAGGCGTGATGATGAAAGCGATGATGCCCAACGGCACACGCCTCCGCGACTTGATTTCTGCCGACGATTATAAACTTGTCCAAAACCGTTTTGACTCAATCGGAATGCCGATGATGTTGTTGGAACGTGTAAAACCCATGTTTTTATCGGCTTTGGTAGATGGTGACGGAGCGCAAATGAATCCACTCGATACCTCGTCAACCGATCAAAAGACCGTTTCTTACGAATTTGAAATCATGCACATTGCTGAAAAACAGAAAAAAGAATTTGGTGGTTTGGAAACCATGGAATTCCAAATGGGCATTTTTGACTCGATACCGTACAAAGCACAAGCCGAAATGCTCGTCAAATCCATCAAAACAGGATCGAAAGGTGGTGACAGCGAATTTAGTAAAATGGTAGAAATGTATAAAGCACAAGACATTGAAACCATGGCAAGTATGCTCAATTCAGGCGAAGACAGCGAAGGTTTGGGACAATACGAAACGCTACTTGTGACGACTCGAAACCTCAATTGGATTCCATTGATGGCAAAAAGCATGAAACTAAAACAGACGTTTTTTGCAGTAGGTGCAGGGCATTTAGGCGGAAAAAAAGGCGTAGTTAATCTGTTGCAACAAGAAGGTTATACTTTAAAGCCGTTGAAATAACAGAAATATAAATCTTGAAAAAAGACGGGGTGAAGACATTCACTCCGTCTTTTTTGTATCTATGGCATTTCAAATCCGTTTAGTGATGTTTCTGTGAAATCTTATGCTCATTTTTGGGCTTATAAAATAATGGATTATGAAGACTTTACGAATACCAATTTTCCTTTTTTTCGCTCTTTTTTTTAATCAAAACATTGATTGTCAAAATGTTACAGCTGCCAGCGATGCAGGTGCATTGAGTGGTAGTTTGCAAGCCAATGGCAATTTTTATATTCGTGATTCAGCAATTGGGGCTGCTAACATCCCTCAGTATGACCATCAACTTGTTGGTGCAGACTCATGGTTGACGCTGAATTACAGTCGAGCGGGCTACGATATTGGTGTAAGATTTGACGTTTTCAACAACTCGCAACTCTTAAACCCTCGTGAATCCTATTCTGCGAATGGCATTGGGCGTTTTTACCTCAAAAAACGGGTGCATGATTTGACGATTTATGGCGGTTATATCTACGATCAAATCGGTTCGGGCATCATTTATCGAAGCTACGAAGACCGTCCGTTGGGCGTTGACAATGCGCTTGTGGGTATCAATCTCGATTACCAATTAGGCGACAATGCACATATCAAAGCCTTTTCGGGCAAACAGAAACAGCAGTTTGATGTCTATAAATCAACGATAAATGGGCTAAATACTGAGGGGTTCTTTTCTGTAAAAAATGTCTCTTTAGCTCCTGGTTTTGGCATCGTTCATAGGACTTTGGATGACGCAACGGTTAATCAAGTCGTTTCTGCACTCGCTACTTATACGCGTGCTGATAGCATTGGAGCAAAGTATAATACGTTTTCTACAACAATATATAACACATTGTCTTCGGGCAAATGGACATGGTATGTCGAAGCGGCTTACAAAACAGCAGAAGCCATCTTTGACCCCAATGCGCCAAAAGTCAATAGAGACGGCACATTGACGGAGGGCAAATTTGTAAATCGTTCAGGTTCAGTTATTTACAGCAATATTAGCTTTGCTACTGAGGGGGTCGGTATCACACTTGAAGCAAAGAGGACGGATGGTTTTACGTTTCGGACAACGCCTTTTGCCGTCTTAAATCGAGGAATCATTAACTTTTTACCACCTATGAGTCGGCAAAATAGTTATCGTTTGACGACCCGTTATGTCCCCGCCACACAGGAACTGGGCGAGCAAGCCCTTCAATTAGACGTTAAATTAGCACCCAACGATCACTTGAATTTTGATGTCAATGTCTCAAATATTTCAACGTTAAAAAACACTTTGCTCTATCGTGAAATTTACGCCAGTTGTCTCATCAAAAAAGAAAAAACAGACATAACGCTTGGACTTCAATTGCAATCATATAATCAACAAATCTATGAAGTAAAGCCACAAATACCTATGGTTCAAACAGTTACGCCTTTTGTAGAAATAAGAAAAAAACTAAATGAAACGAAATCTCTGAAAATGGAACTTCAATACATGAACACAAAACAAGACTATGGCTCATGGCTTTATGGCGGTGCGGAGTTGAGTATCGCCCCCCGTTGGTCATTTTCAGCGAGCGATATGTGGAATGTCGTGCCGAAAAAAACTGCAAAGGCGTTACACTACCCCTCAGTATCCGTGGCATTTACGCATGAATCGAATCGTATAACTGTTAGTTATGTGAAGCAGGTAGAAGGGGTCGTTTGCACAGGTGGCATTTGCCGATTAGAGCCTGCGTTCAGTGGTGTAAAGGTGGGGGTGACATCGGCGTTTTGATGCTAAAACTCACCCATACAACTCATAATGCACTTGCGATTTATCAAAACCCAAATCCACAATCAACTTCGCTACCGCATCGTCAATCATATTTGACCAACCACAGATGTAAAAATCCACATCAGGACGTGCATTTTTATACCCCTCAGTATAAACACCATGCACATAACCTTTGTAACCCGTCCATTCTGGTTCACGAGACAATGCGACATCGTATTTAAAACCCGATAAGTTTTTTTCAAAAAAAAGAAATTCATCGCGGAACAAAATGTCGCGCTCATACCTTGCGCCGAAAATCAAATGGATGTTGCGATGCGGTATATTTTGGTTATAAATATCCCAAATCATGCTCCTAAACGGCGCAACACCCGTACCAGTGCAGATGAAAACGACATCTTTATCGGCTATCGGTTGTCGCAATGTAAAAGTACCGTCAGGTCCTTTGAACCGAATGGGTGTGCCTATCGTCGCTTCTTCAAATAGAAAATTAGAGCCGCCTGTTGATTTTTCCAATTTGACAATCGAAAACTCTAACTCACGCTCTTTTAGGCTTGGTTTGTCGGACTCAATAATAGGGGCGTTAGCTATCGAATAGCTGCGCCAACGTTTGAGTCGTTTCTCCGAAATCGGTAAATCCATGGTGACAAATTGCCCTGCTTTGAAGCTGATAGGTTCGTCACCATGCACTTTTAATTTAAAAAGGCGAGTCGTTAAGCTTTGTTCTTTTATGCTTATTATCTCACTTTCATACCATTTCCACATAATTTATATCAAATTTATATTTTCACACGCGCACTGCTTTCCGCAGCTTTATAAATAGCTTCAACAACACGAATATCACGCAAGCCTTCTTCACCTGGCACGATAAGCGATTTTTTATTCAGTATAGCAAAAGCGTCTTCATCCATTTGTTTTGCCTGTTGATTTTTATTCTCAAAATTGATAATCGTACCATCCGACATACTGCCTTTATTGCCACTATACGACGATTGTGGCTCCATTTTCAACCATCCTTTTTCATAATTCACTTGCAAATAGTTCATATTCATGCCATAACTCGAATGACATGCCGCCAATGCACCGCTTGGAAATTCCAACTGAAACATCATCGTTTCTTCAACTTCTTTATAAATCTCTGGTCGTGTCGTAGAGGCTTGTGCCGTCACCGAAATCGGCTCTTCGCCTGTTGCCAAACGCGCACCTTGCAGTGCATAGACCCCCATATCACCCATAACACCGCCGCCGAGTGCTTTGTTTTGTTTCCAATGTGTTGTTCGACCATCAAAATAACCCGCCGCACTCGTTATCATCCGCACTTTTCCAAACGGTTTTTCTTTGCCCACTTTCATATATGCCTGAATATTTGGGTCATGCTGACACCGATAACCAATCGCTAACTGCACTTTATTGTCT
>JAYTMI010000142.1:0-2325 GCA_043728625.1 Saprospiraceae bacterium
GAAACAGAATATAGGTATTTTGGCTATGTGCAACTCAATCGAGTAAAATCCATCTTTTTTGAATTGACCGACGCATCACGAAAGTTAGAAAATGCTGAAAAAGAGGTACTGACACCAGAACATTGGTTTGGGGCGATATATTATAACGTGAAAGAGTTCAAAACCAAAGACGGCATGAAATATTTGATGTTTGGATACAATGCCAACAACCAATACGAAAAAATAAAGGTTTGTGATGTCTTAACAGTCAAAAGTGGACACATTACATTTGGTTCACCTGTTTTTGAAATCACTGATATTCAAGGTGTTAGGAAACAAAAACTACATCGTCTCGTGTTGAATTATTCAGCCGATGCCGTTTTGCGTTTGAATTATGACCCAGAAATGAATATCGTTATTCATGACCATCTTGAACAAATAGGAACAAAAGACCCGAATATTCCTTTTACTTATGTCCCTGATGGCACTTACGAAGCTTTTGAATTGCAAAAAGATGGTCTATGGGTTCACGTTGACAAATTGGCAAACACGGAGATGAAAACAGCACCCCGCCCTAAGCCAACGCTCAATTCGCGCAACCGCGTCAAAAGTGCTAAAGACAATGCCCAAAAGGTTGTCTGGCCCGAAGAAGTGAAAAAGAATAATCAAAAGTAAATATTGGTTTAAAAATTATTTTTCTTTGACGTAGATAATTTGCGTGAAAGCTGTATTTTAGCCCAAGTTTATGATACTGATTAAAATTAAATCAAAATATTTTAACTAAAACCGAGTTTTAAAACCCAAATTTGCCGATGATACTGAGGGGGATAGAAAACAACCTCACTATTATAAACAAACGGAATTTCCAATCATAAAAAAACACCTATAACAGTCTATGCAAAGCATACTATTGTTTTTCCAAGCCACAACAGGCACCGCAGCCGCAGTCGCTGCCGAAAATACACAAGAGAGTGTATTTGAGTTGTTACTACATAGTACCTTCGGTATGATTATCATGATCAGTTTGTTTGCCATGTCCATCATTGCCGTAGCGA
This sequence comes from Saprospiraceae bacterium, assembly GCA_043728625.1. Classification (GTDB taxonomy): domain Bacteria; phylum Bacteroidota; class Bacteroidia; order Chitinophagales; family Saprospiraceae; genus JAAFJT01. The sequence continues at coordinate 1,035 of JAYTMI010000142.1, forward strand.
TTTTCATCAGTCGTTATTCAACGATTAAAAAAGCCACTCAAATTGATGAAGGTTTTATGAACAATATCCGTGCAAATGTGCAAAACGGCAATATTGGTGCAGCCAGAACCTTGTGTCAAAGAACAGATTCACCAATAGCTCGTATGGTCGAAAAAGGCTTGATGCGTATCGGAAAACCCCTTGATGATATCGAACGTTCGATTGAAAACGTGGGTAAACTCGAAATCTACAAACTCGAAAAGAACACGAACTTCCTGGCTATCATTGCAGGTGTCGCGCCGATGTTTGGTTTCTTGGGTACCATTGCAGGTATGATTCAAACATTCTCGGACTTGTCCACAGCAACTAACTTATCTATCAGCGTTATTGCAGGTGGTATTTATGTCAAAATGTTTACTTCTGCGGCGGGGCTAATCGTTGGTATCTTTGCTTATGTGGCATACAATATATTAAACAATATGATTGACCGTGTTGTTAATAACATGGAAACATCGACGTTTAATTTTATTGATTTGCTACAAGAACCTGCTGGTTGAGTCTTGAGTCTTGATGCCATTCAGAAAAAAATATTTCGTTTAAAAGAAACTTTAAAATAATCTTGGGTTTTTAAAAGTGCGTTTACCACTACTCACGACTAAAGACCTAAGACCCAATACACATCATGGCTATAAGGAAGCGAAGGAAAAATATGGGTGAAATAAATATGAGTTCGATGACGGACATCATATTTATGCTACTCATATTTTTCATGTTGACATCAACACTTGTCAAATTCTTGCCGTTTCAGTTGCCAAAATCTGATCAAAGGACAAGTGCAGCTATAAAAACGACGGTGAGTATCGAAAAAAAAGGGCGTATGACAATCAATGACCGTCAAATACTGCCGACACAATTGGAAGCCGCTTTGCGTATATCACTTGCCAATTCACCTGACAAAGCCAATCCAACAATTACAATTGCGGCTGAAGTGGGTGTTCCTTTTGAACAAGTCACACGTATTATGGCAGTTGCCAATCGGTTAAAAGTTCGGACAATATTAGCAACAGAACCTACAAATTAGGACGCTTCGTATCGGACAATTTTAAATTATTCGATACGAAGTTAATGAATATACCCCCTCAGTATGTTGGGGTTTAAAAGCAATAATCAATGAGATTACGTGAAAAAAGAGAAATAAGTAGTGAATTGGGTATGAGTTCGATGACGGACATCATTTTCATTTTGCTCATCTTTTTTATGATGGTTTCGACCCTCGTACATCCGAGTGCGTTGAATCTAACGCTGCCATCCA
>JAYTMI010000143.1:0-2607 GCA_043728625.1 Saprospiraceae bacterium
ATATATTGCCATCGGGGATTTTTCAATTTGACAATAAAAAGAAAAATCCTATCTTTGTCAAAGAATATCTAAAAATTAAACAACGATACTATGGCAAAAGACTTCTTTCACAAAGCCATTTGTGAATCCCTGACAAATGATAATTGGACAATTACACAAGACCCTTATCGTTTGACTTTATCAAAAAGAGTTTTAGAAATTGATATAAAATTCTCATTTTCAATAAGTTAAATAATCAGATTGAATCATGGATAAGGTAAAAAAATATCAAGCTATCATAAAACAACTCTTGCATGAACAAGCGAATATTCTTGTGCCTACGCAACCGAGAATTGAATATCAAGTCATTTCAGACACTGAAAACAATCATTTTCAATTGGTTATGACTGGTTGGGATGCAAAAGACCATTTTGTCTATGCTGTACTTTTTCATTTTGATATCAAACCCAATGGAAAAATTTGGATTTTAGTCAACAATACAGATGTATTGATTGGAGAGGAATTGGTAGAACACGGTGTCTTAAAATCGGATATTGTTTTGGGCTTTCATTCTGAAATGGTGCGTCCATATACAGGTTATGCCGTGGCTTGATGCCGTGTTTCCATAAATCAAAAGCCTTGCAACACATATTGCAAGGCTTTTTTGCTTTTATACTGAGGGGGTCGCTGTCTAAATCCTTTCTTATCCTTTCCAATCAAGGGCAGCCTAATTCATAAGCCCTGCAACATAAGGCGGGCTGGACTTTTTGAGGTTTTACTGAGGGGGGCTTCGTATAAGCAATCAAGATTGCGATTTATATTGTTCATCTTCGATAATTTTCAATAAATCAGCTTCTTTTGGTAGGTTGATGAGATATTTGGAAACAAAAATCGGCTGCGGTAAATTAGCAGTGGCATATTTAACAAGATTTTCATTTTTCCCTGCACATAAGATAATACCGACGGGCGGGTTATCATCGGTTTCCATTTCGTTATCTGCATAATAATTGAGATACATATTCATTTGTCCTGCATCGGCGTGTGTAAACTCACCCAATTTCAAATCAATTAAAACATGACATTTTAAAATGCGATGATAAAAAACCAAATCAATATGGTAGTGCGTATTATCAAACGTAATGCGTTTTTGACGATGTTCAAAACAAAATCCACGTCCCATTTCCATTAAAAACAACTGCAAATGGTCAATAATCGCTTGTTCCAAGTCTGTTTCCCTGTATTCTGCCTTTTCTTGTAGCCGTAAAAATTCTAAAATATACGGATTTCGGAAACTTTCTTGTAGTGTCAAAGGTGTATTCATTCTCTGTTTGTCCAATACAGATTTTTTGTCCGTACTCAAGCCTGTTCGTTCAAAAAGCATACTGTTCATCGCCCTCTCCAAATCGCGGACTGCCCAACTGTTTTTAATGGCTTCGGTCTCATAAAAATACCGTTTTAAAGGCGTATCTGCTTTTATAAGTTCAACAATATGGGTAAAAGTTAAATAATTAATGATGATATTTGGGTCTGTGGAAAACGATTCGTAAGGTCTATCAGAAGTCGGTTTATCCTCTAATAATTTGTTCCATAGCTCGATTGAATCGGGTGATTGCAATAACGCAATAGGTTGAAAATCAGCGATATAAGATTTTGCAGTCACCGACTGCAAAATGTGCGGATACGATTTATAAAAATCTTTGCAGAGATAAAGATTGCGTTCTTGCAAACCTTTAATGCCTTGATTGAGCAATCGAGCCGCTACTTTTTTTAACAATTTTTCGCCGTATTCAGCTCTATCTGTACCGTGTTGTTCATACTCAATGATATAGAAACCCACAAGCCAATTGCGAATCGTAAGGGCGGTATTGACTTGTTTTTGCGCTTGTTTTACAAAGTAATTATCCGTTTGCTCAATCGTTGCAACTAAGCCTGTGAAATTATGGGTTGTCATAGCTGTTTCGTTTTAGTTTTAAGAAATGTCTATCGAATTTTGGCAAATATAGACCTAAACTGCATCAATGGACATTATTCCTAAACAATTATTTTCCCAATTTTTAGAATTAAAATTCAAAAATATAACCTAAATTTAATGATTTTACGTCTAAATCCTATCATATCATTCCCAATCAAGGGCAGCCTAATTTATAAGACCTGCAATATAAGGCGGGTTGGGATTTTAGAGAAAGTACTGAGGGAGATAGAAATCTTGTCCAAAGAATAGATCTTCATCAAAAAAAAAGCCGAGAAAAAGGAAAAGTATTAATTTTGTAAAAAATTAAGATTATGGAATCAGCAAAATTGCAGTTAATAATTGAATTTGATGTCCGCGATTTGCAGATATTGACCGAAATTTTTAAGAAATTTAAGGTCAAAACAAAACCCACTCGACCAACCGTAGATGAAATTGAGCAAATGATTATCAAAAAAGCCTTGCTCGATGCAAAAGCGATTGATAGCGGCGAATTAAAAACCAAAACGTTTAATAATGTCAGCGATTTAATGGCTGATTTAAAATCTGAAATGGGAGATGATATTTTTGCGCACGCTTGATTTTAACCACGATGTTAAAAAATTAGCAAAAAAGTATCCTTGAATTTTTAATGACTTAGAAAACTTGTTTAACGATTT
>JAYTMI010000144.1:0-10898 GCA_043728625.1 Saprospiraceae bacterium
GCTTTTACTTTTGCTAACACATCAGCGACCGTGCGTTCTGTCGTCGCTGTCAGCTTGTCAGGCAACAGATGAACGAGTTTGTCGAGATAGAAAAACAAGAGATTGCGCAAGACATTGCGGTACGCCTCATCGGGAACGCTACCCTTTTTTTTAATATTCTGTACCAATTGTAAAGCATTCGTTTTGAATGTTTTATCAAAATCGTCCAATTTATCAAAACCCTTTTCAAGCGACGATACGCGGTCAAAATCGGCTACTGCTGTGTCTATTTCAGCCATAAAGCTCACAACATTCTGAAAAGTGGACATTTTACTGAGGGGGGGAGACGCATTGCCTTCTTCTTCAATTTTATTGCGAAAATCACCTCGGCGTGCTTCCATGTTTCGGGAAGCGGTTAAGCCGTCAACGGTGGGCGTTTCCACGTTTTCATTTGACAAATCATGCGTTAAAACCATTGCTTCAGTTCCTGATATTACATTAGGGGATAATACTTGAGGGCGTGTGAAAATAGTCAATTTTTTTTCGATAATATCTTTTACAGCACCCGAAGAATCGAAAGCAATAAGTTGAATGACATAAATGGTTGCGTTTAAATCATTTGCTCTAATGGTAAAACCAAAAATGTAAGGTTGCGCCCAATTAGGGGTATCTATTCTACCAACGCCCGTTGGGTCTTGAACCAATTTACCGTCAACAAAAACAGTCCATTGGTATCTGAAACCATTTTCTGATAGGTTTTTAAAAGTAACGGATGCCGTTGATTGGTGAGAAGGTACTTCAATTTTATCGTTAAGTATCGGTAAATCACTTCTAATAGGTACAAAATCAGCTTTTATCCCACGGCTAATGTTGATAATTTGTCGCGCAGTATCTTGCGCTCCTTGTTGTCCAACCTTGCTGAACGCAATGAGCGTAACAGTAAATTCTCGTTGCAAAATTTTATTATCACCAAAAGCAACTGGGAAATTGAGTAAATCTTTACCTTCTGAATATTGGGAAATGGGTACCAATACATCGTCAATACGCCATTCAAAACTTTTAGCAGTGACCAACGATGAAGTATTAACAAAACTGAAAGTTTCAATATCCCGGAAACCTGTCTTTTGATTGATATTTGAACTCGCAGACTTGGTTGCTGTAAAAATTGCAATGGGCTTGTCTATGCTAACCCAAACATCCTGTTCTGCTGTATCAGAAATATTGTTATTAGAATTTATGGCTACTAACCGTACCTTATATGGTGTTGGGCTAAATGGCAGATTGAAACTCGCTTTATCGCCAGAAAGTGTAGGTGTAATATTAGGATTATCTACAACACTCCATTCATAAGTATCGGCATTGTTAGATCGATTTTCAAAAGTAACAATTTCGCCAATTTGGGTGCGGCTTTGTGATGCAAACAATAGAGCACGGCTTGCTAATTCAAAATCAGCCACAGGTACCTGAAGATTTACACGTTTAATCGTCACACCTCGCGAAGCCATATCAGGTAGTTTATCTTCCGTATCTAATCTTGCAACAAGTGTCACCACAAAAGTTCGTTCTGTTGATGTTTTATCTTTTTCTTCAAATCTAAAAATATGCTGCAACAAATCAATTGATTGCCCAAACGAAACATCATCCACAAACCATTCAAAAATTTGATGGGTTGGAGACCTGTTAATAAAATCAACTTGTTTACTTTCTTTGTCTTCTTTAATATTTTCAATCGTAAAATAAGCCAAAGCAAACTGACGTGGCTTTTCAGTGACCCAATAAGGCAAACAGAAATCTGCCACAACAGAATAAAGCGCCAAAGCATTTTCTTGGTCATCTGTCAAGTCGCGCTCCAGAGATTCTGTATTTTTTGTGAAGGATTGTGTACGCCCTTCGGCGACCAAAATCAAGGTACCACCACGCATCACTCCGCCTTGATGTTCAAGCCCTGTATGTGTTTTTGCAAATTCTTCGAGTCGTGTGAAAATCGTTTTTGCACCCGCCACAAGAGTTGATAACTCAACAATTTCGACAGAAAAAGGCAAATTGAGGCAAGTCCGTAAAGCAAGTGGTTGTGTACGCTCTTTACCGACAAGCCTGTTCCAAACAGTACCTAAATTCGAACCGATATGCCCTTCGATACGGTAGAAATCGGCATTATCGAAGGCATTTTGATATAAAAATGGCTCGTCGAATGGTGGGACAGAGGCAGATGGTGCAACAGCCGCACGGTCATAAGCGGCAATGCTTTGCGTGCGGTTGGTTTTTGACAAATTAAAATGCCAAGTTGAGCGCATTATTTTGCCATCAAAATAGTATGGAATCGCCCGATTACTGAGGGGTGTCATTGCGATATGTGAAGGCGTTATTTTAATAGCTGAACGGTCAAGTTGTTCACTTTGTGTTAAGCCCCAAATGAGGTTCTTTGTTTTCAACATACCGATAAGGCGTTCGTACAAAAATTTGGCTTCTTCAAAACCCGTTCCTGTACCTGAAAAAGGTGGACGATAAAAAGGCAAGCGAACTTTATCAGAATCCGCGATGATTGTCTCTGAATCTTTTTTCAACCCTGCTAAACTCAAGTATTTTGGAAAACAGTTTTCGTTAGGTAGCTCCGAGATGATTTGTAAAAAAGGTTTTTCTACAAACTCATTGTAAGCCTGTATAAGGTGTTTGGTGTAATCATAAATGTCTTGTTTTGACCTTAAAACGCCCTTTATCAATGTCGTTCCAGTTGTAACGACGGCTTTATCATCGGTTGCATTTCTTTTAAAAACTGTAGCGAAATCATCCACTATGGCATTCAAATGAGGCAATAATCTGTCAATAGCTGAATTAACAACGCTTTGATATTGTCCATTTAACAAATCGGAAGTCGCGTAACTGAAACGATTGGCACATGTATCAATCAACCCAAATCGTTGAAGATATGGGAATTGCATGACTAAATTTGGCTTTGATAAAGTTGGTAAATCGCATTTTGAAAACCGACTGTCATTCCAATCACTCGTTTTCACCAACAGAAAACGAATATTCACTTGTCCATTTGTGCCTTTATTGCAGGTCGTACAACCGTTGCGTTTATCACTTTTGCGTTCAAAAACGATGACAACAACGCGACCTTCCAATTTGGCAATTGACAAATCCTTATCTCCATTTACGGCTAATTCTAAAACATCATCAAAATCAAAAGAACCTGTTGGGCTCGGCTTAATGAGTGATTTTGTCAAAAGCGTCGCTACGTCACCTTCCATCAAGTTGTTAGTATTGGTCAGATAAGCCGATGAATATTTGCCCAATTCCCTGTATTTAGTGAAGGATTTTGGTGCTTTTTCGCAATACAAAAACCCTTGAGAAGTCACCCCAGCCCCCGATTTAATGGTGATTGTCGTACCTACTACCTCCACCTCTAATCCATAAAAAATCCCAGCACCAATCAAACAGATGCGTGTATGACGTTCATTGTCATCGAGATAATTGAACATATTGTCCAAATCATCTACCCGAAGCGGATAGCCACTTTCAAAAATCGGAATGGATTGTGATAATAAAGTGCTCATAATCAATAGGTTTTTTGTATTTGAAAATAAAAATAACTATCGCAAAGTCGTTTTATCCAATAATATCAATTTACTCGAAACACCTACTTCGCAATCGAGTAAGCCTGCTTCGGGCGTTATGCTTTTTAGGGTTGTAAAGACCTCTAACAAACATTTTTTACGGCAAGCATACAGATTGTGCGTCGGGTCGGCAGCTACTTCAAGCCACGAACGCCAGACCTTTTCAAACCGCATCATCTGTTCAGGATTGATCCAAACGATGTTGAGTGCAACATGAGCAGGTGCTTCGCGGCGTAACGAGCCTTGAAAAAAGTCCCTAAAATCCAAGTCTCTAAAACGCGCTGACCAATGCGGCAAAACAACAGTCACCCAAAAAGAATAGGGGTCTGCACCCAAGATATAGTCGTTGAAATCCACATCGTCGTCCGAAGGATTGAAGGATTTGATTTCTATTTCAGGCTCATTATCGACTACATTTCGGATTAAATAAGGGGGCAAAAGGCGCTTGTTTACTTCATCTTTGACCAAGTTCAGCTTTTCTGTATCAGTCAACTGCCGTTTCTTTTGTTCACCTTCCAATAGTCGTTGCTTTTCTGCCTCTTCTATCAAGTCTTTCTTTTCTGTTTCGTTTAGTTCATTTTCACCATAAAGCGGACGCAAAAGCAAATGCTCAACCACATGCATCCCCTCAGTATGGATATGCCTGCGGGTGTTTTTCCAAGCCGTTTCGCGTTCAGAAGGCGTGGTATAGGTGCGTGGATGAAGCGCAATGACTTTTGTCGGGTCAACTATTTCGAGTGTTGGAGAGCCTTCTGCGGCTTCTGTACGCGCATAATTGGCTTTGTCTTTCAACAAAGTATGCACCTTGTCCACAGCAGCTTGTGCTTCGCCTACGGTTTTGTAAGTCCGCATATTGCGCCAAATAACTTTGAAAACAGGTAGTTCAACAGCTATCGAATCGCAATTTGCGTTGACTAGCCCATTGATAAAGATGAATGTCTTATCCGTCGTTTTCTCTCTAATTTCAAAACCAAAAGTGCCATCGGGCAAGGCAATGACTTCTGAACTGAAATTGATAAACTCATAAAGTTTCTCAATTTCAGTCTTCATTTCCGCCGCATTATTGGCTGTCCATTCATCAAAAACAATGATTAACGAGCCGTCTGCCCGCGTAATACCTAGCCGTAACTTACCGTTTGCTTCTGTCAGCACGAGCCAACTGTAATAATTCGGCATAGCTTGACGCGCTTCCTTGAGTGCTTCTTGCCGATGAATTCTGAAGTTTTCAGCCTCTTCTTTTACTTTCTTTTTATCTTGCTCCGTAATATCATCTTCTTTTTCATTCAATTTGGGTATGTTTGGATTATCATACCAAGCAAAAACCTCCTCATAAGTATAAACAAGTTTTGCGTCCACATCCGTTGAAACATTATTCAACAGTTCCAACTGATATAGCCAATGTTCGTGTTTTTTGATAATTTCTTTTTCAATGCCACCTTCCTTGATTTTGATTGTTTCAGTCCATGAACAATCTTTTTGCTTTATATTAAAAAAGCCGCCATCAATATAACCCATAATATTCCCAATCGCCGACACCTCTGGAATCAACGCTTTTCGGCATCGTTCCGCATGCCACAAGTCATCCCTACGCCGTTCACGGTCTGTTTTTGAATGGAACGAAAACGGATGACGTGCCAAACGATAGTCCTTTTGAGCCAATTTGAAGCCATAGCCACAGCAATTCAGATAATCCACTGTAGGCACAAATGCCGCATTGCCTGCATCCACGAGGTCGTCAATGAAATACTCAACAGATTGCCAATCGCAGGCGTTTGTGTCCACTTCATCTTTATTCTTAAATTTTTGAGTTGACACTTCATCCAAAAGCACTTCGACAATTTCGATGCGCACCCAACAACCATCATCAGACAGGACGAGGCGGAAATTGCCGCTGTATTTCAGCATATCCAAAAAAGCACTGAATGCCGCTTTTGAGTCTTCTTGTTTTCCGAAACTGTGGCGACTTTGCCAAATGACTTCCTGCTTTTCAGGTTCAAATAGCTGAAAACAGAACAGCCCATCCTCATTTTTCAGTATGGGATACGCCAAAGCATGTTGTTGCAATAAACCCATCAAGTCATTGACCCCCTCAGTATCAGTTGCCGTATCAGCCGATTCTGCTATCGGTTTGTCATCCAAACCGAGCAATTCGATGTAAAAAACAGTTTGCTTATTGACGGTACGAGACCGAATTTGATAATGATGAATGTCACGCGCCAAAGTCAGCAAATCAACATGTTGGGCATCAAAAGCCGTCAAAGCCTCAGTTGCAGAGCCAAAAACGGCTGAACTGCGCCAATACCGATGCCGCGCGTCGCGCAAAACAAACCAATAATTCCCTAACTTATCGCGGTCAAAATTGTCTGTATTTTCAAAAACCATCGAAAAAGACGGTTGTCCACAAGCATAGTCTGTGGCAAGTTTGTCGAGATAAGGTTGAGCTTCGGCTTTTGTGTTTTCATCAAAAACACGCCCGACGTACCACGCAATCCTATCATCCACATCACTTAATCGCCAACGATTGGGGTTTGCAACCGTGTTTGCCATATCCCCACAGTTTGATTCTCGGTCTGTCGGTTCTGTTTTGAGTATGTCGCCATTTATGTCAAAACCGTTTGGTTTTGTTTTAAAATTAGACATCACAAAAGCGTTCATCACTATTGCGGCTTCCTCAGCAGCATCTTGAGAACTAAATAGCTTGATGGAATATGCCCAATCTTTAAAATCAACATAAAATAACCCTTCAGTTTTAGGGTACTTAGCACCCTTTGCCACAAGCGTCCCTGCATTGACTAACACCCGAAAATCATTGTAAAACTTTTTTATGCCCGCCAAATCCAGTGCTTGTTTTTCCCCCCTCAGTATCGGCACGATTTGTTCATCACAAGTTTCACCCATGATTTCAAACCACCGTTGGTCAACAACGGTACTCATGTTGATGTCCAACTTATTTTTCAATGCGGTATTTACAATCGCCTGACGTTTGATGATAGCATCGTCGTAACTACACTGAAAAGGCTCAAAAGTGGCTAATACTTCTTCCCCATTTTTGATATTGAAACTGACAATACAGCCATCGTTTTCCGTAAAAGGTGTGAAATTGTCCACCAATTCTGCCACATTTATCACCATAGTGACCCCGTCAGTATTAGGCGGCAAAACCGTAAAAGTCGCTGCCAAAGCCGCATTTTCATCTTCAAAAACAGGGTCGCCAAACAAGCCTTCTTCATCAGTTGTACCGTCTAACATCAGGTTCAAACTAAATTTGCCCGCTTCTGTATCTAGAATTGCAGCACCCGATTGAGTTGCAGTTTGGCTTTGCCAAAAAGCAGAAGCGTTTGTATCTGCTTGATTTTCAAGGGTATTTGCCAATTTTATGATAACATCAATGGCAGCGTCACGCTCGTCGGCTCGGTCAAAAGTAGCATTTGCTAAAATGAGAAACTCGCCCTCAATGGTTTTGCCATCGTCATCTTTCAAAAACCGATGCAAAGCAATACCAAACTTATCGCCAACCCGATGCGTCACCAAGTGACCAAAACGACTGTCGAGAATCGCCCTTTTCGCTTCCTGCCAAGCAGCAGCAGTTTGTTTTGATGTGGTGAAATAATGCCGAGCCGTCAGCAAAGTCTTTTTGTCCACCCCCGCCAAATGCCAACGGTATCGCTGTGGCAGCTGGGTAGTTTGCCAGACGCGTTTTTTTTGTTTGAAAAAATCAAACGCTGCTTTAAGTCGTGTGTCGCGCTCTTTTTTTGTTGTTAAAAAAAGATCATAATACGCTACAACTTTTTGATTTACAACAATTTGGAAACTATAACCGCGCTCTGTCGCTTCATCTATCAGCTGCCAATTCGAACGAATAGGTAAGGCTTGTAGGCATTCCATCAAGGAATATAAAGCTGTTTTTTCATCCGCTGCGCCCTTTGCTGCGCGTAGTTGACCAGACGAACCATCCGCAATTTCAAAAAAGACCCCCTCAGTATGCGCGCGAAAAACACGCATCACACCATCGCCTTCAAACAAACCGTGCATATAATCCAATTTGCTGTCCCGCAATGCCGCCGAGCCAAACGTGTCCACCGACTCTGCCACAGGGCAGCCTTTGTCATCCAACAAACGGAAACCATAGACTTTTTCGATTGTGCAAAAAGTCAACTCAAAATGCGCAATATTTTTGCCCAATTCAAGGCAAGCCAAACGCGCCGTTTCAGCTTTAGTAGCGCTTTCAAACGTCAGAGAACTCCGCATCAAGGGCGTATAAATAGACTCTAATTGGGCTGCTCCTTTTTTGTAATGCACATCCGAAATCACAAACCGATAGCGTGTAGGGCGTGCTGCGATGTCAAAATAATTGAGCGTCTTGGTGTCCCTATCAGCAATGCCTATGAGTTTCGATACGCGGTTTTCAAGACCCGATTGATTTTTATCTGTCCATAGAGGTTGAGAAAAATCCACCGCTTTTGCCCGATTTCGGCTTATTTCAGGATATTTTTCGAGAAAATGCGCTTTATCGAGCGCAAACCGACGACTCAAAGCCACGTCGTTGTCTGTATCAATTTGCAAACCATTGTTACGAAGTGCCGCAAAAGTAAGCAACGTATAGTCCGTAAAGTCTTCGGCAAAGCGGCTCAATAAATGGTCGAATAGACGATTTTTTTGTTTAAAAAACGTGGCTTCATCTTCCAAAATCGTCCGTAAATAGGTTTCATACTGAGGGGGTCTGAAAATGAGACTAAAAGTATAATTGGGCGGATTCGCTGCCAAATTATCGTATTTTTCAAAACTCGATTCGAGCGTAGCGACAAAGCGCGCGGCTTGTGCAGCCGCCTTTGCCGCCTCAATTGACTCATAGGTCTTCAAACTTCTAATCCTCACTTGACGACCGAGTTGACTGACGAAAAGGAAGTAAAATCTGTCCAATTCGCCCGCTTTTGTCAATGTATCTGTCTCAATACGAACCAAATCGGCATCCACATCAGCAATGAGTTGCCGCAAAGCGCGGTCGCGGTCATGCGGAGTCGCATAGGTTGAACGGTTTTCAGCAATGGCTTCACCTTCGCCAAATTGTGGTTTGCTTTTTGGCGCAGCCGAACTGCCAATTTGCACCGCATTTTCTTTTGTTGCAAAACCAAAAAGTGCATCAGCATTGGGTATGCTTTGACGCAAATCAGCGACAGGCGCGAGTGGTGCAAAAGCATCGGGTGACTTACCGAGCCAAGCCATTTCTGCCGCGTCGCCCGACGGCAAAGGGTGCCCATCGTTTGTTAATTTGGGTGAAAACAGCGTGCGCACATTGGCGACTTGCGCCAAATAATTTGCCAAAAGGTGGTCAAAAAAAGTCAAATAGCCTTTCAGTTGTTTCGCCTGTGCTTTTCGTTTTGTACCCGCCGAGTCTGGCACAGACGACTCGCCGATGCCATAAACGACAGGAAAATCGCCTTGAATAGAAACATGTTCACCCAAATCAGGACGGTATTCGCCTGTTGGAGCAACAGAATCGAGGTTTTGTCGTCCTTTTTGTCTTTCCTCTTCCAGCTTATAACTGACTTTGGAGGGATTCTCCAAACGCTTTTCAAACAAATTTTCCACCCGCTTGCCATTGACTTTATACGGCACACCGCGTTTGAAAAAAGTAATGCTGGCAATAGATTTCGCCACATTCAAAGTCGGGCGCGCCCCCTCAGTAATCAGCACTTTCCAAGCCTGCCCTTGCTGCGTTTTGTCGGTTTTCGGATTAATAACGAGCAGTTTTTTGATAGCCGAAATTCCCGCAATTTTCTGCAAGCCTTTAGGTTTTTCTTTCAAATCGTCGCCCAAAATGAGGTGATACAAATCGGATACCCGAATCTCTGTTGGCAAAGTCAAAGCCTCTAATTCAACCGTATCCACAAAACCATGTGACTCGGGCAACATCGGACGACCTTCAAATATTTCCTCCATCGTCCGCCCATTGTCAAGCATTTGGCGAAGCGTATAAAATTTAATGGTCGGCGAAAAAAACTCTTGAATGCGGTTGAATAAATCGAGCAAAACCGTATCAGGCTGCGCTGTTGCATCGAGTTCAAACTCGGCACACAAGGTCAACGGCTCGTCTTGCACAATGCTGATATCGCCAAAATCCTCACACAAATTGCGATGCCCTGCCAAACGACGGTTTACCTCAGCCAAAATCGGCTCTTTATCCTCTACATTTTGTTCAAGTTCCAAACGTATTTTATAAACGCCACGAATACTGAGGGGGTACTTGACAGGGTCTGGCTTCGCCGGGTCAGAAGCATCAACAAATGTCAATTTTGTTTTATCTTCATCCAATAACACAAGGCTTTCTGTTACCCATAAATCATTTTTCCAAAGGTGAACTAACTGGTCATTTCCATGAACAGAAACAGCATTAGTACCATTTTTAGGCTTTTTATCTGTTTCAATCGGCACAAGCCACGCATTGCGCACCCCTTTGATGTCGAGCAAAAGTTTGCGCCAATCGAGTTCCGTCAGAGGATTGCACGAAAGCATGGTGTAAGCAGTCGGAAAATTATCGTCGCCTGTTGCCGTGCGGTCTTTCGGATTAGGTGCAAAAAGGTCTGCATCGGGCAATTGCGTCCGATAAGCCAAGTCCGTCAGTGCATAGCAAAGCACTTCAAGAATCGTAATGCCTGGGTCGTGGACATTGTGGTCAGTCCAAAGCTGCCCCGAAAGGTCTCGAATATGCTGAAGCCCTTCCTCACGGAGGAAGTCAAAATCAAGATGCTTCGGCATATTGGGCGCGAAAGGCACATCTTTAGGCGGTATGGTTTGGGCTATATTCATGTTTAATGACTCCCTCTATTTTCCAATTTTTTAACTCTTTCTTTCAATTCATGGACAGTTGACGACAAATCTTTGACTGCCCCAACCAGTAATGTAACAATACTGTGGTAGGCAATGGCATCGCCCTCTTTGCCCCCCAAACCCACGAAACTATTGACCAAGCCTTCTAATCCATTCGGCATTTCATCTGCCAAAAAGCCATACTGCCTTTCGTCTTCATCCGATGCGTTAAAAAAAGTCGGTTTGAAGTCGCATATCAGTTTCAAAGCCGTGTTTTTTGGCACAGGTGAGGCTTCGTCGGGTGCTGCTGCCGCATAAAAACCTTTTGCAGCAATGCGTCCATCCATAATCATGGCGTAGGGTGCATCCTTTTGGTTTTTCTCTTGTTTTAGGTACAAAAACTTAGTGCCTCTGTTCACACCTGGCACTGTATCGCCCTGATGACGTGTATGGCGAAAGACAAATCCGTTTTGTGAATTGGTCGAAAAAACGGCT
>JAYTMI010000145.1:0-2324 GCA_043728625.1 Saprospiraceae bacterium
ATAAAGCCTTGTCAAGCGATACTGAATTTATTAATGGTCAATTGATTATAAACGAAAACCCGTTGCGGTTGACGATTCAGAACCTCATTCAATCCAATCTTGAAACGGCTTTAAAACAACTGATTGGTACGTCAAACAGTATTTCTGATTTCAATATTGCACCCCTCAATATCCAATACCAAACCGCGCAAAATCCAGAGGATAAAGCGGAAATTGCAAAAAAAATAATAAGAACCCGTTTCTCTTTACCGTCATTTGAAGCAGAAACAAAAAAATTGTGGAACATTTCACAGGCTGATTTTGTCCTTCGTGACCCAACTTTGCAAGAAGCGATGAATACGCCGCTCGCTTTCAATGCTGTGGCGATGGAACGTTTGACCGACCTGTTTTCTAAATTTTACAAAGGCGTTAGTAAAATTGTCAAGGATACTGAGGGGATCTCTATTTTGCAATCCACGCAATTACACGAGCCACATTTGGGCTTGTTGTACGCTTTCCTACGCTTGTTTGGCTATGTGAAAAGCGACCTCAATCAGATGCCACAACGGCATTTGGATTTTTATTTTCGGCAAGTGCTTGGTCTAAAGCCACACCCTTTTGTGCCCGACGAAGCGCACCTTGTTTTTGAACCGAATAAGCCATTTAACTCTGCCAAAATAGACCAAAAAACACTATTGTTAGACGGAAAAGACAGCCAAAAAGCCGAAATTCAATTCGCCACAACGGATGAATTGATTGCCACACGTGCTCAAATCGCTGCTTTACATACATTGCATTTTGGTACTTTTGACAATAAAAAAACAACCCTTTTCGCCGCCCCCATTGCCAATTCTGTGGACGGTATCGGCGCACCTTTTGCGCCTGAAATGGATACAAGTTGGGCAGCACTTGGCTCTACATTTTATACCACATTGGATGCTGAAAAACTACCTATAAGTAAAATGATGCCGACGGCACGGGTGGGTTTGTTGGTGGCTTCGCCTGCTTTGCGGCTTGCCGAGGGTGAGCGAAAAGAACCTTTAGTAGTGACTTTTACGCTTAATTTATCAGATAATTGGTTTCCAAACGCAACAAATGAGGTGTATGACTACTATATTTCGAAAACTGCTTATGCGGCATTGGCGGCTAAAAGTATGATTTTCGACAAAACAAAACCCGCTTCATTTGTGAGCGGAGAAAAGGATAAAGCAGAAGCGATCAAATCTTATTTAGGTATAAAAAAGGAGGTGGATATTTCGAAAGCAACAGGAATTTTAGATGCTGTTGAGCAATTGTCCTTTTTTGATAAAATCAAATACAAGATTGAGTATCGCATTTCCAAAAAAGCTTTGGATGTGTTGACGAAAAATAAAATCGTTTTCAAAAAAGCCAAACCTACTTCTTTTGTAAGTACGGACTTGTACAAAGATGAAGCAGTTCAATCTTATTTAGAAGCAGAGTCGTGGTTAACTGCTCCAAATGATAAAACAGATTTTTGGAATAATGTAGAGAAAATCCTCATTTTTGACATTCAATTAACGGGCAAAAAAGGTTGGTTTCGCCCAACTATTCCGACGACTTTTGAAGCGGATGCTAACAAACTCATTATTAAAGTTTCAATTGCCATCAAAGAGCATCCTGTTGTCGTTGCCGACCCCTCAGTTTTGAAAGCCGATTTTGGTGTAAAAGAACCTTTGATGAAATTGGAACTGAACCACGCCATTTTGAACGGTACGAACAGTTTTTACGAAACCTTTAAAAATGCCACATTCACTAACGTCACTTTAAATACTCCTGTTTATGGTGTGACCAATTTTATTGTCCAGAACCAAAACGGATTGCTCGATGCTACAAAACCTTTTCAACCTTTTGGCGCACAACCGAAGATAGGGGATGTTTTTTATATCGGTAGTGATGAAGCGTTTAGGAAAAAATTGACGAGTTTGACTTTGAATATTGTTTGGAAAGATTTGCCACCTGATTTTGTTGCACATTACAAACACTATACGAATCCGCCAACAAAGGAAAGCTTTACGGTCAATGTGGCAACTCTTAAACAAGGTGTATTCGCAAATTTTCTACCCTCAACAACGCCAAGTTTTGTTGCACCACAGCTTTTTGCGCTATCTAGACTTAATAATTTTTCAAATGATCTACTTACGGATCCCTCTGTATTGACGCAATTTATTGCTGGGGAAATACGGCAAGGCTTTGTTCGGTTGTCACTTAATCAAAGTTTCAAACACGATGAATACGCGAATGTTGCACAGAGTCGTGGTTTAGCAATTTCGGCTTTGCCAGCAACGGATACAACGACAGATCGTACTATGCCGAAATTGGCATAC
>JAYTMI010000146.1:0-2531 GCA_043728625.1 Saprospiraceae bacterium
CTTGCTTTGCTCGGTGAATTGGGTACGCTCTATTTCACGTTTCGTTATTTGAATGATAAAAATTTAAAATATTTAATCGCTTCATTCGCAGCGTTTTTAGTCGGTATATTTTCAAAAGAAAGTGCGATTACTTTCTTGGCAGCCGTGCCGCTGACAGCTCATTTTTTTACAAATGTGACTTTTGGTGAAAAGATAAAAGTGACTTTGCCCATCATTGCAGGCACTTTGTTTTATTTAATGATGCGGGTCAATGCCATTGGTTATTTGCTCGATGGCAAAGAAGTGACGGACTTGATGAACAACCCGTTTTATGGTATGTCGCTCGGCGACCATTTAGCGACCGTTTTTTACACGTTATTATTGTACCTGAAACTGCACATCTTTCCGCATCCTTTGACGCACGATTATTATCCTTTCCAAATCCCTAAAATGTCGTGGACGGATTGGCAATCGTTGTTGTCTTTGGCTTTGCACATTGGTTTGGTGGCTGTTATACTGAGGGGGTGGAAAAAACGTACTGTCTGGGCTTATGCGGCGGCTTTTTATATCATTACGTTGAGTATCGTTTCAAACCTCGTTGTGTCGGTCGGTACGTTTATGAATGAGCGATTTGCGTATCATGCTTCGTTGGGTTTTTGTATTGCTGCGGCTTATTTATTGATGGTTGTTTTGAACAAAAACAAAGAAAACAATAAAAATGTGCTTGGTTTAGGCATTGCTGCGTTGCTTGTTGTGGGTTTTTCAATAAAGACACTCACACGTGTGCCAGATTGGTATAGTGGCGTAACACTCAACGCTTCAGCTATCATAAATTCGCCAAACAGTGCGCGGGCAAATTGTTTTTATGGTGTTTCATTATGGGAAGACAAATATTTGAAATTGCCACCTAACGCCACAAATGAGCAGAAAAAGGCGGTTTTAGATGAAATAAAACCGTATTTTGAGCGGTCGCTTCAAATTTTACCGAAATACAGTGCAGCATTAAAAATGTGGGCAGGTGTGGCAGGGGAGTATCACAAAATTGATAATAATTACGATAGTTTACTTAAAGAGTTTGAGCGTATCAATCGGGCGGGTGTTTATGAGCCTTTTACAATTCAATATTTGACCTATGTCAATAACAGAGTCGCTACAAAAGCGGATGCTGAAAAGCTTCGAGCATTTTACAGCTCGATGTTGACTTTTTTTAAACAGAATTTTGCTGCAACCGTTTTGCCTGTTGAATATCAGAAATTGCTTGACGGGATTCAAGGGCGGATGCCAGGTTTGATGTAAGCCAACAGTTAATAGTTACTGATGACTGATAACTATTGATTTTTTTATTTTCAAAAAAAACTAAATGCGCTCAAAAAACGTTTTGAAAATTGTAAGTTTGTCAACTTTAAAAGAATTTACACATCAATTTATCTAATCAGAAACAGAGATTTACGAAACCAACATTTTACAAACAATTCTCATTCTGGCTTTGTTAATGAGTTGATAGATGATAATGGATAATGGATTGATTTGCAAACTATTGAAAATCAATATATTGCAAATTTGCGCGCTATCCACTATTATCTATAATCTATCCACTACTTATCAGCTTAAAGTCTTTCTGAACAAAAAAATACTATATTACAATATGAATGTTACGGCATCCTACGTCCCTACAAAACCAAAATACGATTTTGAAAGCATAGTTGGCGACCCTATCGGTGTGAAAATGCACACTTTGAAGAATGGCTTGAAGCTGTTTATGTCTATTAATAAAAACGAACCACGTATTTATACAAATATTGCTGTTCGTGCGGGCTCAAAACAAGATCCTGCTGAAACAACGGGTTTGGCGCATTACTTGGAACACATGATGTTCAAGGGAACGAACCAAATAGGGTCATTGGATTGGGAAAATGAGCGTCTTTTGTTGAAAAAAATTGCTGATTTATACGAACAACACAAAGCCGAAACCGACCCCTCAGTACGTAAAAATTTGTATGCACAAATTGACTCGATTTCAAATCTGGCAGCAAAATTCGTTGCCGCAAACGAGTATGATAAGCTCGTCGCATCGCTCGGTGCGAAGGGAACGAATGCGAGTACATGGCATGAACACACCATTTACGTTAATGACATTCCGTCAAATTCGTTGGAAAAGTGGCTTGAATTGGAGGCAGAACGCTTCAAAATGGTCGCTTTACGCTTGTTTCATACCGAATTAGAGACCGTTTTTGAAGAGTTTAATATCAGTCAAGACAATGACGGACGTAAAGTACAGCGTGCGCTCATGGAGACGATGTTCCCAACTCATCCTTATGGTACACAAACGACGATTGGCAAAGGCGAACATCTGAAAAGTCCTTCGCACTACAATATTTTGAAATATTTTGAAACCTACTATGTACCTAACAATATGGCGCTTGTCTTTTCTGGCGACCTCGACCCTGACGAAACTGTGGCTTTGGTCGAAAAGACCTTTGGCACATATCAACACAAGGAAGTGCCGCCTTTTAAGTTTGAAGAGCAACTGATACTGAGGGGTGTCCAAAAAC
>JAYTMI010000147.1:0-1711 GCA_043728625.1 Saprospiraceae bacterium
TCTTTTAATTGGGCTTTACAATAACTTGTTTTTAAACTATTTGTAGCTATAACAAAAAGCATACTTTTAAACAAGTTATTTTGTAGGGTTTTAAATAAAGGTTTGATTATAATATTACTTTTTAATATTTAATTATCATATCTATTTTCAAAATTTCGCAAATGTATTCTTATGAAAAAGATTAAAAATTATTTGCCTGTAATGGTGGCATGTTTGGCTGTTTTCTTATTTTCTTGTAAAAATGAAAACAAAACAGCGGCTTCTAATGAAACAGCAGGCACATCGGCAGCACCAACTCCAACAACGAGTTTGGAGGTAACAGCTGATTCAATCGCTATGGCACAATCGTCTGCTACTAAGCCTTCACAGATGGATGCTCAATCAGCGACTTCATCTCAAACGACGGCTCAAACTGGAAATAAAAGCACCACAACGGCTACGCTTCCCAATAAAAATGCTAAAGATGTTGTTTCAAATCCAACCCCAAAAGGGGGAAATATTAAGAAACGGATAGGTAAAGACGACGTTTTTGTTATCTCAGAAGTCCAACCACTTTACCCTGGAGGCGAGGCAGAGATGATGAAATTCTTGAAAAAGAATATCAAATATCCAGTCAAAGCTAAAGAACAAGGTATCAAAGGAACCGTTTTCATGAGCTTTGTAGTCGAAAAGGATGGTTCAGTTGGAGACGTAGAAGTTTCTAAAGGCGTGGATCCATTGCTTGATGTAGAGGCTATGCGGGTTGTTAATTCAATGCCAAAATGGGCGGCTGGAAAACAAAACAACAAACGTGTTGCCGTACAATATACTTTGCCTGTCAAATTTGAATTGATTCAGTAATTTTTTATACCCCTTAGTATAAAGCACAACTTGCGTAGAGTTTTTAACTTTACGCAAGTTTTTTATTTTATAACTCATTGATTATCAAAATGATTTTACGAAAAGCAAACTTAAACGATGTCGCCGCTATCGCCTACCTTCACGCCGAAAGTTGGCGCAATACATACCGAGGTATGTTAAGTGATGCCTATCTCGATGGCAATGTTCATACTGAAAGACAAGCACATTGGCAAAAACGATTTGAATCGCCCTCAGAAAATCAATATGTTTTAGTAGCTGAAAATGAAGGTCAATTAGCCGGTTTTGTCTGTGTTTATGGTGCCGATGATGCGAAATGGGGCAGTTTGATTGACAATTTACACGTTCGACCAGACCTAAAAGGGCAAGGTATTGGCAAACAATTAATCCAAAAATCAATGACTTGGGCAAAGGAAAATTATCCGAATCAAGGTGTTTATCTATGGGTTTTTGAAGCTAATTCAGCTTCAAGGCGTTTCTATGAAGCGATGGGCGGCGCAAATGTTGAACATGTTTTGCACCACAATGAAGACGATACTGAGGGGTATGCGTTGCGGTATGTTTGGCATTTTTGAGACACGAATTACACAAATTTTTTGTCATCCTCAAAGGAACTAAATTCGTGTAATTTATGAAATTCGTGTCGGCACTAAGCAATTGCTTTTTTAGTAAAATCAGACAACACCAACTCGCCACTAATCGCCGCTCGTTCTGCCAAAAGCGCATCCCAATGTTCCGTACCTTGCCACAAAACGGCTTTCAATTGCCTCATCGCTTCGGGGCTTGAATTAACTAATTTATCTGCAAAATAGGCGATATAAGCGTCCAAACGTTCTGTTGATTCAAAAACTTC
>JAYTMI010000148.1:0-9517 GCA_043728625.1 Saprospiraceae bacterium
ACGAAGGAAAACAAGCAGGAGATGACGCTATTCGGATTCTGTCAACCGATGGTTTGGAGTTGACGATTGACTTGACCGTTCTGTATCGCGTCAATAAAACAGAAGCACCGCGTATCATTCGTGAAATCGGTACCAACATCGAAGACGTCATTGTTAGACCCGTGACAAGGACGAAAATACGCGATAATGCTGTTTATTATACAGCCATTGACCTTTATTCAATAAAACGGGAGGAGTTCCAAAGCCGCATTTTCAAAGACATTGACACTATTTTCAAGCAACGTGGATTGACTTTGGAGCAATTACTCATTCGCAACATTGCTTTACCCGAATCGGTGAAAGAGGCAATCGAAAAGAAAATCAATGCCGAACAAGATGCTCAAAAGATGCAATACGTTTTGCAAAAAGAAAAGCAAGAAGCGGAAAGAAAGCGTGTCGAAGCTCAAGGTATTGCCGATTATCAACGCATTTTGTCCACAGGTTTGAGCGATAAAATGCTACAATACGAGCAGATAAAAGCGCAAAAAGAATTGGCTTTGTCACCTAATGCCAAAGTCGTTATTATGAATGGAAAATCCGCGCCGATATTGATTGGGCAGTAGGGATTGGGGATTGGTTACTGGGGATTGGTTACTGGTTAACCAGTAACCAATCCCCAGTAACCAATCCCTAATCCCCAATCCCCAATCCAATAAAAAGCCGCTTTTGTCTATCAAAAGAGGCTTTTGTTTTCAGAAAAACGACTTTCGTGTTTGGAAAATCCATAAACCACCCCCTCAGTAAAAATCATAAAAATACGTCTCAATTTGTAAAATATGATGAATTTTAGTGAAGTCTTAAAAATGGCGCTTGAATCCATCCGCGCCAATGCCTTGAGGTCAGTTTTGACCTTGCTCATCATTGCAGTCGGCATTATGTCTTTGGTCGGTATATTGGCGGCATTGGATTCCGTGCTCAACTCACTCAATGAAAGCTTTAACAGCTTGGGCAGCAATTCCTATACGATTGAACGCAAATTTCAAGACATCAAAGGCAATCGAGGCGGCAGGCGTGCCAAAGTAGGCGAACCGATTGACTTTGACCAAGCAGAGGAATTTAAAGAACGCTTTGATTATCCTGCCAAAGTGACGATTTCGATAAATGCAACAGGCAATGCCGTGGTACAACAAGGTGATAAAAAAACAAATCCAACCGTTTCGGTCACGGGTGCAGACGAAAATTACTTGGATGTGAAAGGTATGGACTTGACTTTTGGGCGTAATTTTTCGGATGGTGAAATAAAATCAGGCGCAAATAAAGCCATTATTGGCAGTGAAATCGTCAAATTATTGTTTGATAATGATGAACAAAAAGCCGTCAACGACGACATTTTAATTGGCAACCTCCGCTATCGCATTGTCGGTGTTTTGAAATCAAAAGGTTCTGGCGGCGGTTCGCAAGGTGCCGACAGGGTCGTTATTATCCCTTTGTTGAATTCAAAACAAGTTTATGACTCCAAAGGAGCCGATTACAACATCAATGTCTCAACCGCTACTGCAACAGACATGGAAGCAGCAACAGATGTGTCAACAGGACTATTTCGGCAAGTTCGTAAACTGCGTATTGACAAAGACAATGATTTTGAAATCACTAAATCTGACGGTCTTTTGTCTATTTTGAAAGAAAATACGGTTAGTATCCGTTGGGCAACGATTGGGATTGGCTTAATTACGCTACTCGGAGCATCTATTGGTCTTATGAACATCATGCTTGTCAGTGTCACTGAACGCACACGTGAAATCGGTATTCGCAAAGCCTTAGGTGCCACGCGGTCGAGCATTTTGTCTCAGTTTTTGACCGAAGCGATCATGATTTGCCAATTTGGTGGTTTGGTCGGCATCTTTTTAGGCGTTTTGGCAGGCTTAGGTGTATCCGTGGCGATGAAAAGTACGTTTCAGATGCCTTGGGCTTGGATAACTTTGGGTGTTGTCACCTGTTTTGTTGTTGGTTTGTTTGCAGGTTTGTATCCAGCCTTAAAAGCGGCGCGGCTTGACCCAATCGAATCCCTACGATATGAATAATGAAGTGAAAAGTCGTAAGTGAAAAATACTGAGGGGGGCTTGGTAAAAAACAAACGCCTATTTAAGTGTAACCACTCAAATAGGCGTTTTTTGTTAAGAAAATAGCTAATTATTCAAGGGAGCTGTAAACTTAGCATTTTCAAACCTAAGCGTATCGGGATAGATGGCTCTTGATGTTTCGCTTGTTCCAGTTGCGATATAGGTAACATTCATTGTTCCTGTTACTTCGTTTTTTGTTTTATCAAAACTGTCAATGAATATATAGTTATCCGATGTTTTTAATAAATCGTAGCTGGCAACAAAGCGGTCATTTCCTGCATACATATCGAAACTCCCATTCGGAGAAAGATTACATGTATCTTTAATTGAAGAAAAAGGAGAAAGGTTTATTTTGCCTAACTTATCAGGCGGTAAATTTGAGAAGAAAAAATATTCTTGGATATTTGTAAATTTAACAGTTTCGTGTTTTACAGTAATATCATAAATGACTTTGCTACATTGTTTAAAGTATTGTGCCCAAACTTTAAGTTCCATACCAGTACGAGGAAGACTGTTACCGTTAACAGTTAAATTAGAAATAGTGCCTAATTTAAGTTCAGGTGCTGTTGGCGTAGGTATTTCCTTTCCTTTACAACCCATTTGTAAAGCCAATAAGAGTATCAAAATAAAAAAAATATTCTGTTTCATGTTTATTGCTTTTTAATGTGATATAATGATTTTTTTTGTTAACGTTTCTGTTACAGTCCTTAATATGTATATGCCAGAGGGAGGTTTAACCAAATCCAATTTTTGACGATGATGTCCACTCTCAACATCGTCATCTATAAAAATCATAATTTCTTTTCCATAACTATCAATCAATGACATTTTTATTTTTGTATTTTGCTTTAAATCAAAATCAATAAAAGCAAAGTTGTTTACAGGATTTGGGGAGACTGTTTCAATAGAGAGAATATTCTTGGTAGGTGTTGCTACTGTAGGGTTTTCTTTGGGGTTTTGGAACTTGTAGTATGTATATGCAGGAGGAAGATCTACGAGTACACTTAGGTTTGAAATTGCTACTTTACCATCGGAACCACGTACAGTCATGGTAATATCCATGTAACCTCTAAAATTATACGAACCAACAGAATAGAAATACAAATTCAATTTCCCATCATCTGCAACCGTTTGTTGTACTGTGGTACCCAAGTAATTTCTAACTTCCCAAGTTGTTGTAAAAGGTCCCTGACCGCAATAAATTTGAGGTTCCCAAGAAAATAAGCCAAAGCCTGATACATAAGTTGTACCGCTAATCCAGGCTTGGAAAATATATTTCTGATAAAAATCAGAAAATTTTTGATGATTTGAGGTTATTTTAGCAGCCACATTACAGCAATCCGAACGACCCGTAGAAACACCACTATTTTTAACATCTGGATTTGAAAAATTCGTAGTAAACCTTATCCCAACGCCGTCCACTTCATTTGGATTACACATGATTGTACCAAATGGAGTAAAGCCAGAATCTATACCCCATAATCTTTGCCACCAGCTTTGTGCATTTGGAACTGAAAATTGAAATCCATGGTTTGTACCAGGTCCGGGTTCTAATTCTGTTTGATGTAGCCCTCCTAAAAGATGACCAATTTCATGTGCAAACGCAAGTCCATCAGCAAACCTCTCAATAATAACATAAGCAGTTGGGAATTCAGCATCAATATCGTCTGCGGCACTTAATAAACTCGGGTAATCTGTATGGGTAAATAAACCAACAATATCAGCTTTGTATTGATATCTTAGGCTGCTCATATCCATTGGATTGAGTATATTGTGTAAATATGTAAAATCCTCGCGTAGATGTCTAAAAGGATTTGGATTGCTATTTGGAGGGGTATCGAAGACGGAAAAACCCACAATATTTAGATACGCAGTTGTAGGAATACCACTATTACTTATACCTGTATTGTAAATTTGTACCTGAGTTGTTATCCTTTGTTTGATATTCAGATCTAACTGTTCCGTTCTTGAAGTATAAAGCCCTAAAAAATCAATCCCTCCTTCTTGACATGGAATTATTTGTTCCGGAGCAGATGATATCATTTCAGCAGTAGAAGGATTGACCGTGGAGTTCTCTTGTAGATGTGATTGTTTGTTACAGCCTTCTCTCGGTCTATTTTCGGAAAACTCTAAAATGACACTCAAATCTTCTGTTATTCCATAAATTTGATAATGTCTCAAATCATAGTTCATTTCTCCAAATATGAGCCCTTTTTCTTTGATAAGTAGAAGATTTCCAAGATAAGAATCAGACGTTCCTGCAACAATAAAATCCGATTGTTTCTTTTTTTCTAATCGTCTGAATTTAATACTTACTTCAGTTGTATCATTTGGGAGATGAAAAGTAATTATTGGATTCTCATGTAATATGGAAAGCACATCTCCGATTTTGACATAAGTAACGCTTTTGAGGTGTTGATAATTTTTAATTTTGGCTAACATCTCATTCTGTTCATCCGTCAAATTAACGGGTCGTTTAACAACTGTAAAAAGTTCAGATTTTGATTGAGCTTTTAAAAAATTAATTGATTGTAGAAAACAGAAAATTACTAGTAAGACGGTGTAAGACGGTGTAAGTAATTTTTCATTGTAAATGAAATTTTGAGAATTAGTTAAAAATTGTTTGTAAAAATAAGGCTGCAAAATTAGTCTTAAATAATTTAAACATAACAATTATTTAGTGTTTTTTTAAAATTAAAGTTTTCCTTAAAGCCCTACAAAATAAATAAGTATGCATTAATCATATCTCCCACATATCCCCCCACAGCCGATTACCGCCATCAATATAAACCGTTTCGCCTGTGATATAAGCGGCATTTGTTAGAAAAAGCGTTAATTCAGCCACTTCCTCGACCGTTCCAAGCCGCTTCATCGGTATTTTAGCTTCGATACCTGCGACCATTTCCTTTGGATAATTTTCTAACCCTGACGACAAGATGATGCCCGGCGCAACACAATTGATACGAATGCCACGACTTACCCATTCGATTGCCAGAGTTTTTGACAAATTCATAACACCCGCCCTTGCTGCTGCCGAGTGACTCATGCCAGGAAAACCTTTGAAATTATTTAAAACAATATTGACAATACTACCCGCCTTTTGCTTGAAAAAAAAGCGTTTTGCCATCTCCTGCGTCACAAACCAAGTGCCGTTGAGGTTGGTATTGATGACGGCATTCCACCCTTTTTCAGAAATATCTTCGGCTGGCGAAGGAAATTGTCCACCAGCATTGTTGATAAGAATATCCAATTTACCGCTTTGCGTCTCAATCATATCGGCAAGGTGCTTAATACTTTCTGTCTCGCGAATGTCTAAAGCGAAGGCTTTAAGACCTGTTCCGTAGCGATGCAATGTCATAACGGCTTGCTCAAGTCGCTCTTTTTTGCGCCCAGCAATGTAAACTTCTGCACCAAGTATGAGAAATTGTTTGGCAATTTCAAGCCCAATACCAGAGCCGCCGCCTGTGACAAGCACTGTTTTTCCTTTGAAAAGGTCTGATTGAAACATAATGAAAATGTTGATTTAGGTTGATTGTTATTCAATTTTCTTAAAGCGTGAAATTAGAAAAAGGCTGGCATAATTTAATAAGAATAACTATTTTCACGGATTGGGGTCAACCGAATAGTTGTGTTAGTAGTACAAATCAAGGAAACTATCTAAATCGGGCAAACTAATAAAAGGTCACAACCGTTAAAATTTCAAAAAAAATCTATCTTTGACCCCGAAAATCACAAATTCAAAGAGAAAAAATCACCCAATATGAGGATGAAACAATGCACAATTAAAGTGGCGGCAACCGTCAAAGGTGTGGGATTACACACAGGCGAGGTCGTTACTTTGACTTTGCGCCCTGCACCTGAAAATCACGGCTATCAATTTCAACGCATTGATTTACCAGATGCACCCATAATCGTTGCTGATGCGAGTAAAGTCGTCGCAACAAATCGTGGAACGGTTATAAAAGAGGGTAATGCGCAAATTAGTACCGTTGAACACGTGTTGTCCGCACTTATTGGCTTAGGTATTGACAATGTTTTGCTTGAAATAGATGGCGGCGAAGTGCCTATTTTAGACGGTTCTGCTTCGATTTTTGTACAAAAAATAGCAGAAGCCGGCATAGAGGAACAAAATGCAGACCGTGATTATTTTGATATTACAGAAACGATTACCTTTAAGGACGAAAAAACAGGTGCCGAATATGTGGCAATGCCTGCCGATGAATACTGTTTGACGACCATGATTGATTTCAACTCAGCAGTATTAGGTCAGCAATTTGCGTCCCTCGATTCGACCCCTCAATATCAAACGGAAATAGCACCCGCTCGAACCTTTGCCTTTTTGCATGAATTAGAATTTATGCTCGATCAAGGTTTGATAAAAGGCGGCGATTTGGACAATGCTATTGTTATTGTTGACCGTATGATGTCGGAAGAAGATTTGGCAGATTTGGCTAAAAAACTCAATAAACCACAGGTCAAAATCGAGCATGAAGGCGTATTGAATACAACAGCCCTACGCTTTCAAAACGAACCTGCACGACATAAACTGTTGGATGTCATTGGTGATTTGGCGTTGGTTGGCAAATTTATTAAAGGTAAGATTATTGCTAAAAAACCGGGACATACGTCGAATGTGGCTTTTGCTAAGGTCTTAAAACGCCATTATGCGGAGCAAAAAAAACAGCGCGGGATTCCAAAATATGACCCCTCAGTAAAACCAGTGATGGATACGACGCAGATTATGCAAAAATTGCCACATCGTTATCCGTTTCTTATGGTAGATAAAGTTTTAGAAATAACCCCTACAAGTATCGTCGCGATGAAGCAAGTGACGATGAATGAATGGTTTTTTGAAGGACATTTTCCCAACAATCCTGTTTTTCCAGGTGTTTTACAATTGGAAGCCATGGCTCAAACGGGCGGCATCCTCGCTTTGACGGGCGTGCCTGACGATGAACTATGGGATACTTATTTCTTGAAAATTGACAAATGTAAGTTCCGTGATAAAGTATTTCCAGGCGATGCCCTGCTCTTTAAACTCGAACTCTTAGAACCCATACGCCGAGGTATTGTTCAGATGATTGGACGATGTTATGTCGGCAACAAAGTTGTATCCGAAGCTGAATTGACTGCTCTTATTCAAAAAAGAAACTGAAAGTAGTTATTGGTTATTGGTTATTGGTTATTGGTTCTGAAACCAATAACCAATAACCAATAACCAATAATCAATAAAAAAGATGAATATCCACCAACTAACTGTCATACATCCCGATGCTAAAATCGGCAAAGGCGTAACTATTGGACCGTTTACGACTATCGCCGCCGATGTGGAAATCGGCGACGGAACATGGATTGCACCGCATGTCAGTATCATGGACGGTGTGCGTATGGGGCGTAATTGTAAAATCTTTCAAGGAGCCATTGTCGGCTCTACACCCCAAGACCTGAAATATAAAGGTGAACGGACTTTCCTTGAAATTGGAGACAATACCATACTTCGAGAATATTGCACCGTCAATATTGGCACAACCGCAACGTGGCGAACCGTTATTGGCAAGAATTGTCTTGTTATGGCTTATGCTCACGTTGCACATGACTGTGTTATCGGCGATAATGTTGTTTTGGCTAATAATGTCACTTTAGCGGGGCATATCGAAATAGGCGATTTTGCGCGTTTGGGCGGTATGGTTGCCGTGCATCAGTTTGTCAAAATTGGTAATGATGCGTTTATTGGTGGTGGCTCGCTCGTGCCGCGTGATGTTCCTCCTTTTGTTTTGGCGGCGCGCAACCCTTTGTCCTATGCGGGTGTGAATCGAGTAGGATTGGTTCGGCGAGGCTATACACCAGAGCAAATTGATAATATCCGCGATGTATATAGAATTTTGTTTGTTAGAGGGCACAATTTGACTCAAGCCGTCAATTCTATTGAAGAAAGCGTACCTGATACATCTGAAAAAACAGCCATTCTTGATTTTGTTAACCAAGCCACACGGGGTTTAATCAAAGGTTTCAGAGCCTCAAATGGCAAGCAAAACTAATTTTTTATTGAAAAATACTGAGGGGGTGTCCGAACAATCAAAAACGATAAATCATACAGCACAAATCATGCTTGAAGGCGTTGGAAAACGTTTTCGCTATGAATGGATTTTCAGAAACATCTTTAAGACTTTTGACAGTGGTAACATTTATGCGTTATTAGGCTCAAATGGTTCAGGCAAATCAACCTTAATGAAAATTTTAAGTGGGCATCTCAGTCCATCGGAAGGAAAAATTTCATTCTATGTAACAGATAAACAACAAGACGAAGACAGTATTTATAAACACATCAGCTACGCCGCTCCTTATGTTGAACTCATCGAAGAACTGACCCTAACTGAAATGATTCAGTTTCACATCAAATTTAAACCCCTCAGTAATTCGCTAAAAATCAATGACTTAATTGAGATTTTAGGTTTTGAAAAATCAAAAAACAAAGAAATTCGTTACTTCTCATCGGGCATGAAACAACGACTCAAATTAGCGTTGGCAATTTGCTCCGACTCACCTATTTTACTCCTCGACGAACCGACGACCAACCTTGACGCTCAAGGCGTAGCTTGGTATCGTCAACTTATCAGCCGTTTTACTGAGGGGGGCAACCGCTTGACTATTGTTGCTTCAAATATCGAACATGATTACGATTTTTGTAATGAAATGCTGAATATCGAAGATTTTAAATAATTTTCTGAAAGCATTCTCCGAAATTAAACGTCTATAAATTAATAAAAAACAAAATTTGGCGTAATTATTGAAATTGGATTTTGACATCCCTCTTTTTATTAAAAGTCATATTGTCATAAAAATCATTTCAATAAACATGAGAAAACGACAACTCATTTCATCCCTTTTGGTATTTACCCTTATTTTGGTTTCAGTCACCTCTTGCGTCAAAGACGAACCTCTTTATATCAGCTTACCCACAGAGGTTCAAGATGCCCAAGTTGCCCACGAATGGTTCGATATGTTTCGGTTTTTAACGAAAAACTGTGCTGGTTTTACACCACCTGTTGCCTCCCGTGCATTCGGCTATGCGGGCGTAACACTTTATGAAACGGTTGTGCCAGGCATGCGCCAATATCAGTCACTACAAGGGCAGTTGCAAAATATGCCCAAAATTGCGCAACCCGAATTGAATTT
Organism: Saprospiraceae bacterium; assembly: GCA_043728625.1. GTDB lineage: Bacteria > Bacteroidota > Bacteroidia > Chitinophagales > Saprospiraceae > JAAFJT01. The sequence continues at coordinate 9,276 of JAYTMI010000148.1, forward strand.
AGAATACAATTGGGCAATTGCCGCTAATGCTGCTATGTCTGCTGTTGCCAAAAGTTTTTACGCCAATATGTCTACTGCATTGTTCATTCAAGTCCAAAAATTGGAAGAAAACAATTATTCAACACTGCGTAATAAATACGTTTTGACTGAAGCGACCTTTGACCGCTCAAAAAAATGGGGAGAAGAAGTGGCTCGTATCGTCTTTGAGTGGTCAAAAACAGATGGTGGTCACCAAGGCTATA
>JAYTMI010000149.1:0-2508 GCA_043728625.1 Saprospiraceae bacterium
AATAATGCCATAAGACTGGGGAAAGCAGTTGAAAAATACCGTTTGGCTTGGTTAGAAGACCTTGTGCCGTGGCATTTGACAGAACACTGGAAAGACATCAGTAAAGCCATAGAAACGCCCACTTGCACCGGCGAAGACATTTATTTGAAAGAAGAATTTATTAAACTCATTGATCAAAGGGCGGTGGATATTGTTCATCCAGACTTAGCGACGGCAGGTGGATTAATGGAAACAAAAAAAATAGGCGATTATGCGGAAGAAAGAGGTGTCGCTATGGCAATGCACTTTGCAGGAACACCCGTTTCGTTTATGGCAAATGTTCATTGTGCCGCTGCAACTCAAAATTTCATGGCTTTGGAACACCACTCAGTAGATTTAGATTGGTGGGAGAAACTTGTCAAAACGAAAGATGGCAAACCTATTACAGAAAAAGGTTTTGCCAATGTGCCTAATACACCTGGTTTGGGTATCGAACTGAATGAAGATGAAATTAAAAAACATCTCGATCCAGAAAACAAAACTTATTTTGAACCCACTCCTGAATGGGATAAAGTGCGGTCTTGGGATAGGTTGTGGAGTTAAAACAATATTACATTTACCATTACACGTATGGATACTTTGAAAAGTATCCATACGTGTAACTTATTCACATTCAAATATTTATTCGAATATGTTCAAACGGAAACCTGAAACTCTTTTTTACAGTATAGCGGCTGTTTTGATTTTATTGTATGTCGGCTCAACAATGAATCAACAACACAATTGGGCGGGCGGCTTGCTCATGCTCTTTTTTGCAAGCCTTGCTATGGCATTCAGAAGCCATCCTTTTCTGAAAACAATTTCATTTACAGTATTCATTTTCGCTGCTGTTTCTATGGCGATGTATTACCCGCAGTATTTCTTAGAATGGGGCGGTTATAAATTAAGTGGTTTAATTATCCCATTGATACAAATTATCATGTTTGGCATGGGTACTTCCATGAGTTTAAATGATTTTGCAACTGTTGTCAAAACACCAAAAGGCGTTGTTATTGGCGTTTTTAGTCAATTTATCATCATGCCTTTGCTCGGATTCACACTTGCATCTTCAACCAATTTCGCGCCTGAAATAGCGGCAGGCATTGTTTTAATAGGTTGTTCACCAAGCGGTTTGGCATCCAATGTCATGGCTTATTTAGCAAAAGCAAACTTAGCTTTGTCCATCACTATCACCTCCATAACGACTTTAATTGCTCCAGTCGTTACACCTATGTTGATGAAAGTATTAGCGGGTGCATTGGTAGAAATTGATGTATATAAAATGATGTGGGATATTTCTAAAATGATCATCATACCAATTGGTGCTGGACTGCTTTTCAATAAACTTTTACGCGGTAAATCCAAATGGGTTGACGATGCTATGCCCATTGTTTCGATGCTTGGCATTGCGACTATACTGGTCATTATCACTGCTACGGGAAGAGAAAACTTAGTGAAAATTGGTCCCGCATTGATAGGTGTCGTTTTGATTCACAATCTGTTCGGTTATTTTTTGGGCTATTGGTCTGGTCGTTTATTCAAATTGCCAGAAAGCGATTGCCGCACTATTGCTATTGAAGTCGGTATGCAAAATGGCGGATTGGCTTCAGGGATTGCCAAAGAAATGGGTAAAATAGCGACTTTAGGCTTAGCGGCTGCCGTTTTTGGACCCGTCATGAATATTACAGGTTCGATACTTGCCAGTTGGTGGCACAGTCGTTTACCTGAAAAAGACGAACTCGAAGTAGTTGAAGTAGTATAATACTGAGGGGGGTGTTTTCAGAATATTTATTCACTACAATAAATTTTTTACTCAATGTCAAAGCTGAAATATAGGTTGATTGTTTTAAGCATTATGGCTTTTTGTTTCCAAGCAAACAGTCAGCAAATATCAAAAGAAGAACTTATTTTTCTAACGCCCGAATGGAAAGGGGAACGTTTCGCTGATGGTCGTCCCAAAGTGTCCGACAATCTGCTTGACCGTTTAAAGTTAGTCACGCACGAAGAGGCTTGGGCTGTGCTTAGGAATGAGAATTTCAAACACCAATATGAAGATGGATGGCAAATGATAAATCCAGACAGCGTTCTGGTCGGCAGAGCTGTAACCGCCATCTTTATGCCTGGTAGACCGGACATTCATCGGGTCATAGACAAAAAGGGACACGACAAAGACGGTCGTGTGAAATCACAAAACTCATGGCCCATTGACATGCTCGTAAAGCGTGATGTGTATGTCGTCGATCAATTTGGCGCGCATGAAGATGGTCCAACGATTGGTGACAATTTGGGCAATTCCATATTTGCCAAAACTGGAAACGGCATTGTCTATGACGGTGCGGTAAGGGACATTAACGGTTTGAAGGAAATCGGTTCTTTTACCTCGTTTTTCCGCAGTTATCATCCTTCTCACCATTTAAATAATCCAGATGGGCAATTGAATACCACTTTAATAGGTATCAACCAACCGACAAGGATTGGCAAAGCAACCGT
>JAYTMI010000150.1:0-3384 GCA_043728625.1 Saprospiraceae bacterium
CCGTTGAAAGGTTTACTTGTTGACCACAACTATTTTACTTCACTATTGCCGTCGGTTGCTCAAACGTTTCTGAAAAACGAGTGACTTTACCATTTTGAAAAGCAAAAGACATTGTCCAATTGACATGCAGTTTTTTGCTATCGCTCAAACGTGTGTAATCGAAATAACCTAAAACATAGACAATATTATCTTTTTCATAAAAATGGTTGGGTACAAACGCCGTGATTTCAGCCGATTCGCGCAACGAACCAAAGAAATTATAGACATCTTTCTGTCCTTGATAAACCCGTGCGCTTGGGAAAAGCGGGTTGAGGTGTGAATCCCATACAACATTGTCCGCGAGAGTGCCAATCAAACCCGGAATATCGCCTTTGCCAAACAAACCATAGATGTTCATCACATTAGGGATATTAGAATTTGGGTTGGGTGGCGGCACAGCACCGAGTTGAATGAGCAACGCAAGGGCATTGGCTTGTGTGGATTGCATGGTCGCCATACTTTTTTTGTTGAACTCAATGACGGAGATAAAATCCATCATCACGTCTTTGCCCGTCGCTGGAATACCATTGAACAAGCCTGTGTGTTTACCTACAAACGTACCGATAACAGTCGTTCTGTTTTCAGAAACAATGATTTGTTTGATTTGGTGTTCTGCCCCCGTAAAACCTTTTGCCGTGGCATCTGCGAAGCCAATTAAGCCATCGGCGTTCAAAGGTTGCGGTGTAAAAGGGTTCGCAAACCGATAATCGGTTGCCAATAGTTTACGCAAAGCCACAGCGTTGTTGGCATCAATAGCCGCATAAATGGAACGGGTAACATTGTCGAGCTTTTCATTTTTAGCATGACCGACAGAAGTTGTTGCCGCAGCAAGCATAAGAACGGGAATAAAATGAACTGTTTTCATTAGAAAATGATTTAAAAAAGTGAACGAAATAATTGTTAATTGATAGGACAAAGGTGGGGTCTCGTTCACCCTCAAAACATTCACTTATGTTAACAAATGCGCTATCTTTTCTTTTTTTCCGCAATAATTTTCCGAATTCTACTCAACGATTGAGGTTTGATACCCAGATACGAGGCAATATAGTGCTGTGGTACACGCTGAAAAATGTTTGGAAAGGATTTGAGTAATTTCTCATAGCGGTCTTCTGCGTGTTCAGCGCGCAAGCTCATCATCGTATCAAGGCGTGCAGCCGTGGCTTTTGCGTGCCGCACCTTCACATATTCGTCATAAGCTGGAATTTGAGATCTGATAAGGTCAAAGTTTTCACGAGTAAAAAGGAACAGTTCTGTGTTTTCGAGGGCTTGCAGATAATAAGGTGTCGGCACTTGCCCATAGAAACTGTTGAGATCGCCAATCCACCACTCTTCTTGTGCAAAATAGATGATGTGCTCCTCAGCATGTTCGTCGGTATAATAATAACGCAAAACGCCTTGATTGACAAAACCGACATAACGGGCAATTTCTCCTTCTTGAAACAAAAAAGACTTCTTCTTCAATTTGGTAATCTTAGCATAAGACATCATCAATTCCACATCTTTTTCCGTGATGGGAACGATTTTTTTCAAATGATTGTACAGCCTGTCGTAGTAAGGATTCATTTTGTTTTTTGAAAACAAATATAGTTCTTTTTCAAAAACAGGATTGTCTGAAAATGAAAGAAGCCTTGAAACTATTCACCTTTTGAAGTTTTTGGGCTTTTATACTGAGGGGGGTAAAGTTCTTATAAATCCAATGCTTTCTTCAAACACGCCTTTAAAGTCTTCAAAATTGTGGGAGAGACATCGCCTAATTCACCTGTGAAAATAGATGAATCCAATGTGGCTAATTTATCCATTTTAAAAACCGAAGTAGTTTTTAACCCTGTTTTTAGGAAATCATTATTGGTTGTGCTTAATACAAAATCCGTTTCAGATACCGTTTTAGGCATAACCGATGAGATGAAACCAACAATAACATCTGGGTCATTGGGATTGACTTTAGATAGAACAACCGCAGGACGACGTTTTGAAGAGGTTAAATCCGTAAAAGGAAACCGTGTTAAGACAATAGTGCCTGTTTTCATCAAGTGTATGTTTTTAAATAGATTAATATTTTACTTTCAAATCAGCATCTGAGTAAATGTCTTCTTCTTCCGATTTTAAAAAATCAAAAGCATGGCTATTCTCTAAAAGCTCTTGGATTTCTATGCCGCTAATCTCGGCATCGGTCAAGACGATTTTTTTATTCCGTTGTTGCAAGTAACATTGTACAACCTCTTTCAATTCCGCAACGATATTTTCAGGTAAAGCATCAATTTGACGGAATAAATCTACTTTAATATCAGTCGTATTCATTTTCAAATTTTTGACAAATATAAGTGTTTTTGAAAAAAAGAGAGAGAAAAGTGGATATTGAAGTGATTTTTAGGCTTTATACTGAGGGGGTGCTTTTATCCTAAAAATCCGAAACAACCCCAACCTTCGTATCTAAGCATAAAAACGTATGACAAATTATAAAATCATTCTTTCCATTTTAGCCTTATGCCTTTGCACATTCAGCCATGCCCAAGTCATTGACAATACATCGTCAGTCAAAAACAATGAAAGCAATCAATATTTTCGGTTTCATTATGACAATGATTATTTTACGGCAACGGACGATTACTATACGCAAGGCATTACTTTGGAATTCGTGCATCCTGTTTTGAAAAACAATCCACTCAACAAATTGCTGCTCAAACCCAAGCAAAGCGATGCCAAATATGGAATTCGTTTTGACCATTATGGTTACACGCCCACCAGCATCAGAAGCGAATTTATTCGTTATGGCGACCGTCCCTTTTGTGGCAATCTCTCTTTTAGCAGTTTTATGATTGCCATTGACACCTTGAAACAACAACGTATTTCGACTACATTAGCTGTTGGCGTTATGGGCAGCAAAGCTGGAGGTAAAGAAATGCAAGTCAAAATACACGAGTGGTTAAAAAACATCACGCCGCTTGGTTGGGAATATCAAATTGCCAATGATGTGATTTTGAACTATCAAATCAATTATGAAAAGGCATTGTATCAATATCGCAATGTGTTTATAATCAATTTTTTATCGGAATTAAGGGTCGGGACACATACCGATAAAATTAAATCAGGTTTTAACTTTATGGTCGGCAGTATTCCGAATCCTTACGCTTCTAATGCACAAGCTCAATTGACGAAAAAGAAGTTTCGATATTATGTCTATGGTCAATTACAGCCTGGCTTTACTGTCTATGATGCCACCTTACAAGGCGGTCTATTCAACAAAACAAGCCCTTATACCTTTGCTGCCAAAGACTTGACTCGTTTGACATTGCAAGGTGATTTTGGTGCAGTGATGAAGATTCGGAAACTGACCTTAGAATATTG
>JAYTMI010000151.1:0-5989 GCA_043728625.1 Saprospiraceae bacterium
AATGGGGCAGAGGCGCAAATGAACCTCATTCGGCGTAAATTGGTCGTCGGTGATGTGGTCGGCAAAGTGCCACCAGAGATTCCACAAGTGCCTTTGCAGCGTGATTTTGAGGCTTCGGTCAAGACTGCCCGACTGACAAAAGAATATGCTACATCAGAAGCCGTGACAAAAGAATTGGATTTACGCAAGCCTAATCCATTGTACGCCAGTCATTTATTGCATCGTTTGGCATTACTCAATATTCCGTGGGGAAAGCCGATGAAAGGCTCGCAGTACAAACTCGGTTCGTTCAAAGAAACGTGGAAATTGCATTGGCGACCTGATTACACGATTCGTTTGATTGAAGCGGCGCAATGGGGCAACAAAGTGGCGCAAGCAGCAACGGCTTTTGTACAAAAACAAGCCGAAACGGTGGATAAACTACCCGCTTTGACACTGTTAGTTGAAAAAACGCTCGATGCAAACTTACCAAAAGCATTGCCTAAACTCATCCAACGGATGCAAAATTTGGCGGCTTTGACGGAAGATGTGGTGATTTTGATGGAAGCCTTGCCGCCACTTATCCGCATTTTGAAGTATGGCAATGTGCGTGGCACTGATGCCGCCGCCGTTCGGTTTGTCGTGCAAGAGATTCTGCCACGTATTTTTGTCGGACTGCCGCCTGCTTGTTTGAATACCGATGATGAGGCTACGGAGTTGATTTTCAATCAGATACAAAGCACACACGCGGCTCTGAATTTGTTGGCAGACCCCATTTTTACTGAGGGGTGGTTGCACAGCCTGCGTTTGGTCATTGATTTAAAAAACGCTCATGGCAAATTGACGGGCGGCTGCACCCGCATTTTGTTCGATAAATCTGTTTTAAATATCGCCCAAACGGCTGTCAAAATGCGCTATGCCCTTGCGCCGATGAATGAACCGACACAATCGGCTGCGTGGCTCGAAGGCTTTTTGTATGGCAGCGGATTACTTTTGATTCATCATCCGACCCTGTGGCAAGTGCTGGATGAATGGGTGTCTGAAACGGATATGACCCGTTTGGAAAATTTATTGCCTTTGTTGCGGCGCACATTTTCAACGTTTTCAAAATCGGAAAAAGCGAAATTGTATGCTTTGGCGAATCAACAACAGAGGCATTTCCAAGGACAAATTAAGACACCTGCCTATGCCTATGATGTGGAACGGGCGGCTGGGGTTTTGGGGACGCTGCGTGGGTTTTTATAAGTTACAAGGGTCAAAGACCCCAAAAATAGTAGGCGGCGGTTTAAAAAACCGCCACCAGCACGCCGTTCATTGATGTTGTTGGTTTGTGGAGTATTTTGGGAAGATTTTTCGCAGTAGGACTGTGCGCCATCGGTAAAATATTTAATTAATTATGAAAAAAAAGTATTCAATTTTAAGCCTTTTAATTTGTACTCTAATCGTCCTTTATTTTTTTCTAACTTGTTCAGAAACATCCAAAAATGTTACTAATTCAAAAAAAATTAAGATTGGAGATACGAGGAGTCATTTAATTCAAGTAATGGGCAAACCTAAATGGGAGGGTCAACTTGAACACAACTTGGACACTTTGAAAACTATACTTTTAGTTTATGAACCACCTTTCGGATCATCAGAAGGCATTGACTTTTATATGGATATTAAAAGCGATACAATTGTTAAAATCACCTTATCTGATAGCGATTAATTGCTCGGCAAATAAGCTGCTAACGCGGAATATGAAATTGTTGAATAGAAACCTCAAACCCAGAAATAGCTGTTTGAACCTGAGAAATACTGAGTTCCCTATTTCTTAAACGACGAAATAAGGCACTATAAAACTCGGTTTTCAAAAGTTCTGAAAGCCAAATTGTATTAGATAAATCAGAAATAAGTTGTTCTACTTTATCTGAACCGATTTCGGGAAGGTAGTATTTACCAACTGGCACAGGGTGTTCTTTTCAAATAATCGGATTTACCACAACAAGGTTCGGAATTTTCGTAAAATCAACTGTATTGCGTGTATAAAGTTCGCATCCTTCCACTATTGCAGTTGCGGCTACAATGCTATCGCCTAATTTCAATTTGTAGTTTTTTCGCAACTCAATGGCTTTTAGCAAAACCGATTCGTTGACTGGAAACTCTTGCAGAATCGTGAAAACATTTTGACAATATGTTTCCTCACCAACCGTAATACCATGAAATCCTAAAATTTCTACGCGAGAAATGGCAGAAACGGCACTGTCGAGGTCAATGACCAAAGGTTTGAGATAGGCAAATTCCGTTTGGTAGGAGTAAATAATGATGTTAGAATCTAATAGTTTCATTGGCTAAAAGGTAAGTCACGGTCAGACCGTTCAAGGTTTTGCCACTCCGCAGCATCACCAAAAGAAGGCTTATCGTTTTGGTACGACAAAATATAATCAATCATTTTTTGACGTTCATCGGGCTGTTGTTCAATAGATGATGCCGTTGTTGATTCTGTTTTTTGAATTTCAACATAGGTCAAACTTCGCAAAAATTGCAGAAGTAAAGCATAATAGGACTCTTTGACATTTAAAGTTATCTGTCTCATTTTCAATTATTTTTGAACAAAATTAAGCCGTTTTTATAAATCGTGTATAAAAAAGTTATTTCGCTGTTAAAATCCTAGCTCAACACGGTAGTTTATTAAAATATTCCCAATCATCAAAACAACAAAGCCGCCCATGTTCAAAAAAACATCGAGCGGCTTTGTTGTAAAAACAGTCAATATACTGAGGGGTATCAGCGTTTATCTACTTCCTATTTTATGCTTTTCATCGAAATTTAAGAGCATTCTCTCAATTATCTTTCAAATTTCTCTTAACATCGCACCTCCTTTAATAACAAACGTTCAAACCAATGTATATGAAACTAACAACCAAGCTTTCAGTCTTGTTTACTTTTTGCATTGCCCTTTTGTCGCCATCGGGTCATCTTTTTGCACAAAAATTATTGTCTCCCGAAGAGTTTATGCCGCATAAATATGGTGAGCAGTTCACGCCGCACAATTTGACAGTGGATTATTTTCGTCATGCGGCTGCCAATTCTGATCTCATTCAGCTCAAAGAATATGGCAAAACGAACCAAATGCGTCCGTTGCTCTATGCCATCGTTTCTTTAAAAGAAAATTTGGCGAATTTGGAGAAAATTCGGCTCAATAACCTCGCTCGCGCGAGTGTTGACGGAGGCAAAGCAGACCCCTCAGTAAATGATATCACCATCGTTTGGTTGTCAATGAATGTACATGGCAATGAACCTGCGAGTAGTGAATCATCTGTTTCTGTTCTGTATAATTTGTTGAATACCAGTCGTTTGGATTCTAAAGAGTGGTTGAAAAATACCGTCGTTATCATTGATCCTTGCGTTAATCCTGACGGTTATCACCGCTATACGCATTGGAACAACAATGCTTCGGACAAAGTGCCGAATACCTCACCTGATGCACGTGAACACCGTGAGCCTTGGCCCGGTGGACGTGTCAATCATTACTATTTTGACCTCAATCGGGATTGGGCATGGCTGTCTCAAATTGAATCGCAACAACGCATGACGGTTTATAAGGACTGGTTGCCGCATGTAGTGCCTGATTTTCATGAGATGGGTTACAATTCCCCTTACTATTTTGCGCCTGCGGCACAGCCTTATCACAAGTATATTACACCGTTTCAGCGTGATTTTCAAGTAGAAATTGGTAAAAATCATGCAAAATACTTTGATAATGAAGGTTGGTTGTATTTCACTAAAGAAACATTTGACCTGTTTTATCCGAGTTATGGCGACACTTATCCGACCTACAACGGTGCTGTGGGTATGACCTATGAACAAGGTGGTATTGGCGCAGGTCGAGCTATTATGACGGAAAGTGGCAATGTGTTGACTTTGAAAGACCGCATTGCGCATCATCTTACAACGGCATTGTCAACGATTGAAATATCTTCAAAAAATGCAGAGCGTTTGTGCGACAATTTTCAAGATTTCTTTAAAAAATCAGCTTCAAATCCGCCTGGACAGTATAAAACATACATCGTTAAAGGTTCAAATCCACATAATAAGGTTAAGGCTTTGACGGATTTGTTGGACAAACACCGCATCAAATACGGTCGTATCACAGGCAAACGTTCGACAACGGCTTATGACTATGTGACGGGCAAGGAAAACACCCCCCTCAGTATTTCAGAGGAGGATTTGGTGGTTTCAGCCTACCAACCGCTTTCTGTTTTGACACAAATCCTTTTTGACCCAGAATCTGAGTTGGTGGACTCGGCAACTTATGACATTACGGCTTGGTCATTACCTCATGCTTTTGGTTTAGAAACTTTTGCTTCTAAGGAGCGCATTGACGTAAGCCAAGCTTTTGCAAATAAGACTTTTCCATTAATTCAAAAACCAGATGCTAAACCTTATGCTTATATCGCAACATGGACTGGTTTGAACAACGCCCGTTTTGCGGCAAGTTTACTACAAAAAGGTATCAAAATAAGGACGGCAAGTGTGCCTTTTGAGGTTGAAGGAAAGAAGTTTGCACGTGGGACGCTCATCATCACACGCGGCGACAACCCCTCTCCGAAGGAGTCCTCTGGGACAGTAAAAGAGCGTTTTGATAAGGAAATAACGGCTGCGGCATTGCTCAATGACCAAGACTTGACTTCTGTTTCGACAGGTTTTGCGGATGCGGGTGCAGACTTCGGCTCGGGCAAATTTGATTTATTGCTCAAGCCCAATGTTGCCATCATTTTTGACGATGACGTGGACAATAACAGCTATGGACAGATGTGGCATTACTTTGAACAGGACTTGAATATAGCTGTGACACAAGTAAAATTAACGGATTTGTATCGTGCTAAATTAAGTAACTTCAATGTTTTGTGTATGACCGACGGCGGTTACTCAAACCTCGATTCTGGCAAGTTGGACAAACTCAAAACATGGATTAGTGAAGGCGGTCGCTTGATACTGATTGGCGAAGCTTTAAGGGCTTTTGAGGACAAAAAAGGCTTTGAACTTACTAAGTTTACGTCCAAAAAAGAAAAAGAAACGGCAGAGTTGACAACTGAAACCGAAGACCTCAAACGCCGCTATATGCACTTCGATGAATACGAGCGCGATGGTTTGAGCGATGGCATTCCCGGAGCGATTTATAAAACGGTGATTGACAATACGCATCCGTTGGCGTATGGTTTGCCTGATTATTATTTTTCATTAAAAACAAGCAATGCCGCTTATCAGCCTTTGAAAAATGCCCATAATGTGGGTTATGTTGATGATAAGTTTAAGCCTTTGGGCTTTGTTGGTTATCGTTTGAAAACGCAACTTAACGGGACTTCGGTCTTTTCGGTGCAATCTATGCGCCGCGGGTCGGTGGTGTATATGGTGGACAATCCCTTGTACAGAGCGTTTTGGTATCAAGGTAAATTTTTATTCTCAAATGCTGTTTTGATGCCGATTAGGTAGTTTGAGACACGGATTATACGGATTTACTGATCAAGACGTATTTCATAATCGTCGTCATTTGATGCGATAAGTAAAGGTACGTGTCAATAATGTGGGAATAATGCAACTTATTTCAAAAGTTATGTAACACCTAACAGCCCAAGGATGCTCAACTTTGCATCGTATTATTTGAAAATATAAAATAACTAATTTAAAAAAAAATTTAAAGAATGAACACAGTAAGCACAAAGTCCGTCCAAAACGGCAATCAAAATCATGAAAAAGCAAATGGAGAGAAATCTGGTGTAGCACATGGTTTACGCACTTTACTTGTTGATGAACTCAAAGACATCTATTGGGCAGAAAAAGCACTCACAAAGGCAATTCCTAAAATGATCAAAAACGCCAGTGCCAATGAATTGATACAAGCACTGACGGGGCATCTTGAAGCCACAAAAGAACATGTCTCTCGATTAGAACAAGTTTTCTCCTGTCTTGGTGAACAAGTTGAAGAGAAAAAATGCGAAGCCATTTTTGGCTTAATCAAAGAAGCAGA
>JAYTMI010000152.1:0-9307 GCA_043728625.1 Saprospiraceae bacterium
TCGTTTAAGCACATTTGGCAATGTTTTCTTAGAAATTCAACCCATTAAAAACTTGTTTTTCAAATCCAATCTCGGTGCTGATAACAACAATTACACAAGCAAAGTCATTGCACCGACATTTTCAGAAGGCGCATTCAACAGAACGACCAACAGTTTAACTTATGACCAAAACCATTATTTAAGTCTCACTTGGTCAAACACATTGCGCTACAATTGGGATTTGAATGAAGACAATCACTTCAATTTCTTAGCAGGAACGGAGTATATTAAGACAGATTTAGATTTCCAAAATACAAAGAAAGAAGGTTTTGCCCTTCAAACAGAAGACTATTTTACATTGAGTGCCGCCACAGGCAACACAACGGTTTCAGGTGGTTCAACAGGACATCGTTTGTTTTCTCAATTCGGAAGGATTGATTATAATTTATCTGATAAATATTTGGCGGCTGTAACGATTCGTCGAGATGGTTCTTCCCGTTTTGGTACAGACAATAAGTACGGTGTTTTCCCTGCCGCATCGGTGGGTTGGCGCATTGACAAAGAAGGTTTTATGGACGGCAACAAAGTGTTCTCTGAACTAAAAGCGCGTGTCGGTGTCGGTCGTGTGGGCAATCAACAAATTGGTGATTTGGCGCGTTTTGGCTTGTTTGATACACGTTATGGTACAACACTCGCGCAAGTCGCAGGTGGTTTTTTTGAACAATACTACAATATCGGAACAGCTTACGCTTTAAATGGTGCAAATACAGGGACTTTGCCTTCTGGTTTTGTCCAAATTCAAGCTGCTAACTCTGCTTTGAAATGGGAAACAACCGATGAAACCAATGCAGGTATTGATTTCGCCTTTTCAAAAATCAATCTCTACGGTTCATTCGATTATTTCTCTCGCAAAACATCTGGCATTTTGATTACCCCGCCTGTCGCTTCGGCTTTGGGGGAAGGTCAATCAAAAGCCGTTAATGGTGCGTCGAAGTCCAATAAAGGTTTTGAATTTGTTTTGGGTTATCGCAGTGAAGCAAAAGGCGATTTCAAATACAATATCGTGACCAACTTTACGCGATTCAGAGATAAAATCACGGAATTACCTGAAAACGTCCGTCCAGCTTATGCGGGCAACCTCGTCAATACCATCATAGGTCATTCTCAATTCGATATTTTTGGTTATAAAACCAATGGTCTTTTCCAATCTCAATCAGAAGTAGATGCGGCACCTAAGCAAGTGGGCGCAGGTCCAGGACGCATTCGTTATGTGGACATCAACAACGATAACAAAATTGATGACTTAGACCGTACTTGGATTGGCACAACCCTTCCTGCCTTAGAATATGGTGTGCGTGTTGATTTGACCTACAAAAACTTTGATGCGTCCATCTTCGGTTCAGGTGTGGCGGGTAGAACAGGTTTTGATGTTTATACATTGTTCAATAATTTTATCAGAGGTCGGGAAAATGTGGGACCAGGCGTATTCGATGCATGGTCACCGAAAAACACAGGTTCAACAATTCCAGCCTTAACGTTGAAAGACAACAACAGTGAAGGACGGACTTCTGATTACTTCATGGTCAGCACTTCTTATTTCAAGTTCCGCAATTTGCAAGTGGGTTATAGTCTTTATCCAAAATCGGTCTTCACAAGAATCCGTTTCTACGGCATGGCTGAAAACCTCTTTTGGTTCAAAAGCAAAAGTTATTTAAGCCCCGACCCAGAACGTATTGACCTCGACCCTGTGCCGATTCCTAAGACGTTTACAGTCGGGATTAATGCGTCGTTTTAAGGACAATCAGTACGTAAAGCGTTGGTGATTACCATGTTCGGGGAACTTTAAAAGTTCCCCGAACATAAAGCTCAATTTGTTTTTACGGTAAAAAGATGCCAAAAATACTGAGGGGGGTGTTAGAATGCCGTTTAGGTCATGCAATAATGACTAAAAGGAGCGGAAGAATGGCTACTGGGTAGTACAAGAACGACACTTGACAGCGGAAGAATGGCTACTGGGTAGTACAAGAACGACACTTGATAGCGTAAGAATGGCTACTGGGTAGTACAAGAACGACACTTGATAGCGTAAGAATGACTACTGGGTAGCGCAAGAATGACACTTGAAAGCGTAAGAATGACTACTGAATAGCTCAAAAGAAGGATTTCAAGATGATTTTCTCTCAATTTTGCACAATTGTATTTTAAGAATTTATGACAAGATGACAAGTGAATTAATTTTTATAGCCTTAAAAGGGCTAGTCAAATAGAATAGGCTATGCCATATTTATCAAAAAACAATTTTAAAAATAAAAATAAGAAATGAAAAATAGAATATTATCCATCATCATGATAACAGGGCTGCTCATAGTCAGTTCTTGCAAAGACTCGCTCGATTATACGCCTACGGGCGTGTTGTCATCAGCAGATTTAACGTCACCCACTGCGATTGACGGTTTGGTAACAGCCGCTTATGCGGCGATTGGCAACGGTGATATGATTGGACCCATTTACAGTATGTGGGCATTCGGCAGCGTGCGTTCCGACGATGCTTACAAAGGCGGCGGCGGTACAGGTGACGTAGGCGATGTGGATGCGATGGAGCATTACAATTTGGTGACACCGACAATGGGTTGGTTTGTCACACGCACTTGGCAAAACCTTTTTAAGTCTATTTCACGCTGTAATGTCGCTTTACGTGCCGTAAACACATTGAGTGATGCCAGTTTTCCTCAAAAAAAGACACGTTTAGCGGAATTGCGCTTTTTGAGAGGACATAGTTACTTCTTGATGAAGCAGTTATATAAAAACATTCCCATTTTTGATGAAACGGCAACAGAGGCAGACATTTTGAAAACATCAAACGTATTGAGTAATGACGAATCTTGGAACAAAATAGCTGCCGATTTCCAATATGCGGTTGACAATTTGCCGACAACACAACCCGATTTAGCAAGGGCAAATAAATATGCCGCACAAGCCTATTTAGCAAAATTGCGTTTGTATCAATCGTATGAGCAAGATGCGACACATAAGGTGACAAATATCAATAAAACAAGATTGCAAGAAGTGGTCACGCTCGCACAAGCTGTTATCTCATCAGGCAAATACAAATTGAATGCAGACATTGCAGATGACTTTTTGCCAGAAACTGAAAACAGTGCAGAGTCTATTTTCGCTATTCAGTTTACCATCAATGACGGTACAACGGCAGGACGTTTGAGTTATGAAAACGGTTTGAACTATCCACATGGCGCCCCTCAGTATGGATGCTGTGGTTTCCATGCGGGCAGCCAAAACTTGGTGAATGCACACACCACAGATGCCAATGGTTTACCGAATTTCGAGACATTTAATAATACTGATGCGAACTTGGAAATAGCAACTGTTGACCCACGCCTTGACCATACGGTTGGTATTGACGGACACGTTTATAAATACGACAACACAAAACTATTCAGCAACAGTTGGGTACGTGACGCGGGTGTATATGGCAACTACCATACGATGCGCGACCAACAATTGTCAACAAGCTCTTCGTATTTCAAACTCGGACCTTTTATGGGTACGGCTAAAAATGTGGATATTCTAAGGTTCGATGATTTGTTGTTGATGCAAGCCGAAGCATACATTGAGTTGGGTCAACAAGACCTCGCTTTGCCGCTTATCAATCAAGTTAGAAACAGAGCAGCCGCCAGCACAGGTAGATTGAAAAAAGCAGACGGTACTTTTGCATCAAAATACAACACAAAACCTTATACAGCAACAGGTTGGACACAAGCCTACGCCCGTAAAGCCCTTCAATGGGAACGTCGTTTGGAGTTCGCTACAGAAGGACCGCGTTTCTTTGACTTAGTCCGTTGGGGAATCGCTGAACCGACTTTGAATGCCTATATTGCTAAAGAAAAAATCAAAAGAACGTTTTTAGCAACCGCTAAATTCACTGCCGGTAGAGACGAATATCTCCCGATTCCACAAGCTGAAATCACATTCACCAACGGTTTGTATAAGCAAAACCCAGGTTACTGATTGGTTGAATTAGGATGTGTAGGATTCAAAGGACGCTAAGGATTCTTGACTTACACTCTCTAATCCTTAGCATCCTTTGAATCTTGCACATCTTAATTCAAATTTTTCATACATTTACTACATTTGTTAAGGCAGGCGAAAGTCTGCCTTACTTTTATGTAAATTTCACTTAAAATATCTCCTTTCATCATGAAAAAAATAATTCTTTTATTTATAGGCATATCCTTCATCTATGCTTGTTTATCTGATAAAAAGACAACGCAAGTGGTAGAACAACACCGTCCACAATTCCATTTCACGCCTAAAACGGGCTGGATGAATGACCCGAATGGTATGGTCTATTTCAAAGGAGAATACCATTTGTTTTATCAATATTATCCCGATTCAACGGTTTGGGGTCCAATGCATTGGGGTCATGCTGTTAGTAAAGACTTGATGCATTGGGAACACTTGCCGATAGCTTTGTATCCCGATTCATTGGGTTATATCTTTTCGGGCAGTGCTGTTGTTGATCAAAACAATACAAGTGGCTTTGGAAATGCAGGTGAAACACCTTTGGTTGCGATGTTTACTTCGCACAATATGACAGGTGAGAAGTCAGGAAGAACAGATTATGAAACCCAAAGCATCGCTTACAGTCTCGACAAAGGGCGCACTTGGACAAAATACGTCCACAATCCCGTTATTAAAAACCAAGGTTCAAAGGATTTTAGAGACCCCAAAGTGATGTGGCACGAAGCGACTAAACAATGGATAGTCACCTTAGCCGTTGCTGACCATGCAGAGTTTTATGCTTCCAAAAACCTTAAAGATTGGATAAAGGTAGGGGAGTTTGGCAAAACCGAAGGCAGTCATGGCGGCGTATGGGAATGTCCAGATTTATTCCCTTTGAAAGTTGATGGTGGTAATACTGAAAAATGGGTTTTGATAGTCAATATCAATCCAGGTGGACCGAATAAAGGTTCTGCGGGACAGTATTTTGTCGGTGAGTTTGATGGTAAAACCTTTAAAAATGACAATAAACCAACAGACACTTTGTGGATTGACCACGGCACAGACAACTACGCGACAGTCACTTGGTTTGGTGCGCCCGACAACCGCCGCATTTCATTGGGTTGGATGAGTAATTGGCAATATGCCCAAAAAGTGCCAACTGCCGCATGGCGCAGCGCAACGACACTCCCACGTGAATTGTCCTTGAAAAACACGCCAAAAGGCATTCGTTTGATTCAAAAAGCCGTCAAAGAGACGGAAATACTGAGGGGGGCATCACAAGACATTTCTGAACAAACGATTTCAGAATCTTTAAATCTAAAACCGACGACAACTACCAATGAATTGTCTTTGACATTTGATTTATCAAAAACAACCGCAGAAGATTTGGGCGTGGTATTGTCTAATTCAAAAGGCGAAAAGGTCTTAATTGGCTATGAAAAGGCGACAAATCGTTTTTATATTGACCGTACTGAGGGGGGTAAAAAAGATTTTGAAAAGAACTTCTCTGGTCGTCATTATGCACCACGTACATCAACGGATAACTTATTGAAAATGACTCTTTATATAGATGTCGCTTCTGTTGAGTTATTCACAGATGACGATGAAACAGTTATGACAGATGTATTTTTCCCAAATGAGGATTTCAAGTCATTGGCTTTGTTTGCCAAAAATGGTACGGCACATTTGACGAAAGGAAAACTTTGGGCTTTGAAATAATATTGTCGCATTTTTGTCATTCTGAACGCAGTGAAAGAATCTAAATGATTTATTTTTAATGGTTTATATAGGCTCTTTCACTTCGTTACTAATGACGCGCTTCGTTTGTAGGAGAGGAACTTTATGTTCGAGGAACTTTAAAAGTTCCCCGAACATGGTACTCGAACCCATTTACTGCGTCATTCGGTTTTAAACACCAACGCTTTACATGGTGATTGTCCTCAGAATGACAAAAAAACACATAGTGTCGGAGTGATTTCAAATCACCCCGACACTTCTTTATTAAAAAACCTAAAAAAAATACCCCTAACATTCTTTTGAAACCTATCTTTTTCTCTCCTTTGCGTGCCTTTCTGTAAAAGGCTATTTCTCAACAAAGACATTCAGCATCAAACAGAACAAGCAATGAATTCGGCATCAGAAAAACGTTTAACCTACATCGGGATTGGTTTATTTTTTGTCATTATGTGTGGCATCGCCCTTTTTGCCAAAGGGACGGGTGACGATGGCGACAGTATTTCCCATTTTTTTTATAGTCGAGATGCTTTTTTGTTCCCAAAGTATTTTTTCAATCATTGGGCGAAACCTTTATTTGTCCTTATTTCTGCTCCTTTTGCGCAATTCGGTTTAGTCGGTGTGAAGTTGATGAACGTTGTTGCGCTGACCATCTCCTTAGTTTTGACCTATAAATTGGCTTGTCGTTTCCGAATACCACATGCTTGGTTAGCACCGCTTTTTGTCGTGGCACAACAGCGCGTTTTGACGCATACGTTGTCTGGATTGACAGAGCCTATGTTCGCTTTTGCATTGGTGTGTTGCGTGTGGTTATATCATCGGGAGCGTTATTTCTGGGGTACTTTAGCTGCGTCTTTTCTGCCTTTTATTCGCTCTGAAGGTTTGATAATCTTTTGTGTGCTCATTATATATTTAGCGATTCGCAAGCAATGGAAATACATACCCTTGTTGTCCTTTGGGCATATATTTTATAGCATAGTGGGTTATTCGACGCATGAATCTTTGCTTTGGGTGTTCAGTAAAATGGTTTATGCTACCACCGATCATGTTTATGGCATTGGCAAATGGAATGATTTTATACTCAATATGCCTTGGGTCACAGGCGGTTTTGTTTATTTTATGCTTGTCGTTGGTTTATTGGATGGTTTGCGGCGTTTGATATTGTTTCTGAAAAAGAAAATGCCTTTTGATGTAGATGAAATGTGGTTGGTTTATGGCATTTTCGTCGCTTATTTCATAGCACATTCATTGTTTTGGACTTATGGCATTTTTTCGTCACAAGGTCTGATGCGGGTTATGTTGTGCGTTGCCCCGATGATGGGCATCATTTGTTCGCGTGGTGCGAACCTCATTACTGAGGGGGTCGAATTGTGGATGCCAAAAATTCAAGCGAAGTATATAAGAGTGCTTTTTGTTCTCCTTGCTGTTGTTTTTTTATATAGAAATTTGAATTGGCAAATTGATTTTAACCTGCATCCATCGCAACTGACCCAGTATGAAGCGGCGGGAAAATACAGAGATAAAATACAAAAAGAGGGTTATTCGCTCTATTCAGAAGGCATGTACATAGATATGATTTTTGGCATTAATCCTATTGAAGACCCTCGCCATCGCAGTTTTCATCAAATTCTCAAGCATGAGCCTGTGCCAGAAAAAAGCCTTTTGGTCTGGGAGAGTATTTTTGCAGGGGGTATGTACAAAGTCCCTTTTGAAATCATCAGAGACGATAAACGTTTTCAATTAATTGATTCTTTTCAACACGCCGATTTTATATGGGGCGGCACTTTCAAAACGTATATTTTTCAGACAGATACAGCTTATATGCGCCAACTGACAGCCAATAAGCCACTTTTTTTCAATGATTTTGAAACGACAAATTATCCCAATGAAGACCACTCACGTAGTAAGCAAGGTACTTTTATCATAAAATTAGATGAAAAACAACCTTTTGCGCCAGGCATGGAAGGGTCAATCAGCAGTTATTTCACCAAACCAGAACATCGGTTTAAGGTCTCCTTTGATGTGTATGTTGAAGATGTAAATCAAGTACCAAGTGTCGTTTTCCAAACGATTACAACAACAGGGCAGTCAGCCGATTGGAAAAACTATACCTTAGAATCGCAAGTTAAATCGGCGCACAAATGGTACACAGTCTCAGTCGTCGGCACATCGCATCAGACCACTGATGTTAGGGATGTTTTTAAAACCTATGTGTGGCATCCGAATAAAGCACCTGCTTATATTGATAATTTTAAGGTGGAATATACAGATTAATAACCGATGCACTTTTTGGGTTTTATTGAGATTATCATAACAAATCAGGAAGAACAAAAATTACTTTTTTCATGTTTGTCTCACAATAAAAGGTTATTTTTGTTTTAAATTTTAAAAAATGGTCATAGAAATTCCTGATACTGTATTGAAAGACACAGAGCGTTATACCCAACCCGAAGTCCTGAAAAAAGATTTTGCAGCATGGTTGTATGAACGAGAAATGCTAACGTTGGCACAAGCAGCACGTTTATGCGAACAAACCCGTTTGCAATTTCAGAAGACGCTTAAATCACGTGGCATATATTTACATTATGACAGCCATGATTTAGAAATAGATGTCCAAAATATGTAAACAACTATGCTTATCGTTAGTGATACCTCGCCTATTATCAATCTCGCTACTATTGGACATCTTTGGCTTTTACCAAAGATTTATGAACAAATCATAATACCGCAAAGTGTATATGACGAAATCGTTATTGTTGGCACTGGAGAACCTGGTGCGGATGAAGTTCGGTTAGCTTCTTGGATAGAGGTACGCCTATGTCGCCCTTCTGTTTTGTGGAATCAACTTCAATTAGAACTGGATGCTGGAGAAGCCGAAGCCCTTGCTTTAGCCGTCGAATTACAAGCAGATCGTGTCTTAATAGATGAAAGGCGTGGTCGCCAAAAAGCTATAGAGTTGTCGCTTAAACCGCTTGGCGTATTAGGTATTTTGCTTCGTGCTAAACAAGACAATCATATTGTTCAAGTCAAACCACTTTTAGATAGACTGATTGATGAAGCTGATTTTTTTGTGCACCCTAGATTGTATCAAGATGTTTTAAAATTGGCAAATGAATAAAACACTAGCTCCTGTCTGAAACAGAATATACCATTAACCAATTCCTATCCCAACCAGTCATTTTTTATTTATTGACAAAATAACCTGTCAAAATGACCCCCCTCAGTATAATTAGCTACATTTGCCGACTTTTTGAAAGCGCATCTGCAATTTTGTCAGTCAAAAGGTGGGTGGCACGAGAAATGATAGAGAGTAGTCGTTGAAAGCATAGATATTATCGTGTTTTCGACGCTTATTAACGTCAAACTTTATTTAATTCATTTAACAAAACTAAAAAATTTAAGGACTATGAAGCCGATAAACGACAGAGTAGTTGTGAAACCCGCTCCAGCGGAGGAGAAGACAAAGGGAGGCATAATCATCCCGGACACAGCAAAAGAAAAACCACAACGTGGCGAAGTTGTCGCCGTTGGACCCGGTAAAGAAGGCGTTGCCTTGACCGTCAGTGTAGGAGAC
>JAYTMI010000153.1:0-5518 GCA_043728625.1 Saprospiraceae bacterium
TGTTTCCGTCCTAAAAAAGCAAAAAACTGGATAGAAGTAGGCGCATTGTCTTGGAAAAAGAACGAAGATGCTGTGGCAGACTTTTCAAATTATGGTAAAAACAATGTAGATGTGTTTGCACCAGGCGTTGATATTTATTCGACATTGCCTGACAATCAATATAAAAACTTGTCTGGTACGTCTATGGCTTCGCCTGTTTGTGCGGGTGTTGCAGCGGTCATTCGTTCATATTACCCTGAATTGACAGCTGAACAAGTTAAAGAATGTATTGAAAAATCAGTTATAAAACAGGATTATAAGGTGAAAAAACCAGGCACAGAAGAGAAAGTGCCTTTCAGTAGTTTGAGCCGTACAGGTGGCGTCATCAATGTTTACAATGCTGTAAAATTGGCAGGGCTGATGAAAGGTAAAAAGAAAAATGTGACACGCGTTTAAAATTGCATAAGGCAAAATTCAAAGGGCAATCGAGACAACCATCTCGATTGCCCTTTTTACTTTTGGATTCAATCTCATTTTTAATAAAGTACTACGTATCTTTGCGCACTTTTTAATCAAAAACCACCGCTATACTGAGGGGGGGCATTTTTATAAAAATATAAAGTATTGAAAACTAAAACATTAAAGAGAGATAAAGTCAACGTCATCACACTCGGTTGCTCAAAAAATACAGTGGATTCGGAGAACCTGATGACGCAACTCAAAGCCAATGATTTTGATGTCAAGCATGACAGTGACCGTAAGGCAAACATTATCATTGTTAATACGTGTGGTTTTATTGACTTGGCAAAACAGGAGTCAGTGGATACCATTTTGGAATATGCCGATTTGAAAACACAAGGACAAATTGACAAGCTATACGTCACAGGCTGCTTGTCGCAACGGTATAAGGACAACCTTGAAGCAGAAATACCGGAAGTGGATGCCTTTTTCGGAACACTCGAAATGCCGCAACTGTTGGCAAAACTCAATGCCAATTATCAACATGAACTGATTGGAGAGCGGTTGATTTCAACGCCAAGTCATTATGCATATCTCAAAATTTCGGAAGGCTGTAACCGGACTTGTTCATTTTGTGCGATTCCCTTGATGCGGGGCAAACACGTCTCTCGTCCAATTGAAGAATTGGTGCGGGAAGCTAAAAATTTGGCACGTCAAGGTGTTAAAGAAATTATGTTGATTGCACAAGAATTGACGTATTATGGTTTGGATTTGTACAAAAAACGGGAGCTATCGCAGCTTTTAGAGGCTTTACATGAAGTAGAAGGCATCGAGTGGATTCGTTTGCACTATGCTTATCCGTCCAAATTTCCTATAGAAGTGTTTGATACAATGGCAAAATTGCCAAAGGTTTGTAAGTATCTCGATATGCCTCTGCAACATGCCAATAATGGTGTTTTAGCCCGTATGCGCCGCCAAATTACGCAAGAAGAAACAGTTGAACTCATCAATATTGCCCGCCAAAAAGTGCCTAATATTGCCATTCGTACAACGATGCTCGTTGGTTTTCCGGGCGAAACTGAAGCCGAATTTGAGGATTTATGTCGTTTTGTTGAAGAAATGAAGTTTGAACGTGTCGGTGTTTTTCAATATTCACATGAAGAAGATACTTCTGCGCATGATTTTGAAGACGATATTGACCCCTCAGTAAAAGAGACGCGGGCACAACGTTTGATGGAAATTCAGCAAGATATATCGTTAGAAAAAAACGAAGCAAAAGTCGGGCAGACGTTGCGCGTTTTATTCGATAGAAAAGAAGGAGAGTATTTTGTTGGACGAACCGAACACGATTCACCAGAAGTTGATAACGAAGTTTTAGTAAAAGCTAAAAAGAATTATGTGCGTATTGGCGATTTTGCTGATGTCAAAATTACAAGTGCAGCCGAATTTGATTTGTTTGGTGAGCTAATAAAAGAAAATTAAAGCTCGAAATCGGGTTGTTAAATGATATAAAAATGTCAACTTTTAGGGTAAAGTTGACATTTTTTTTATTTCCAATTGTACTAAATTGTCGTTATACTGAGGGGGCGTTTTTTTCGAATATTATTTTTAAGAACTTATAAGTTTTTGAAAATCAAAAAATGATACAGATTATAAATTAGTATTCAAAATTTAAAAAATTTATTTAAATATTCATATACAAAAGAAGTCAAATTATTGAAAATCAATAGTTTGACTTCTTTTATAATTTATCCTTAGCTTTGCAAAACGAAAATAATAAATGGGTTTATAAACGTTAATGTCCATTGTTATTTTTCTTAAATTTGAATTTCCCCAAAACAACAAGAAAGCTTAAATCAAACATTAAAGGAACATACGGTTTTTTGAAGCCTACTTTTCAAAAAAAATTGAGAAAACGAATCTTTTGCACATGGAACTAAGGTATTTCTTTTTTATTCTATTTAAACGGAAGTGGTTATTATTGACTGTTATCATTGCAGCAGCAGCAGCAACGGCATTTGTTGTCGGTTTGCTACCAAAGAAATATAAATCATCTTCGGTTATCGAAACGGGCTTGATTGACTATAAAAGTGTCCGCGCAATCGGTGAAGCCAACCCTTTTATTCAAGAGTTTGAAATTGAAAGCAAGTTTGCAAACCTTGTTGAGTTGATGAAGGGGCGACCTGCCATTAATGCTCTTACCAAAAAACTTATTCTACACGATTTACGCCCTACGGATAATGTGTCAACATTTAGAAAACTGCAATTGGATGAAAAAAGCGGTATTTCGCAAGAGCAAATTGACAAATACCTCGATGCTTTGACGCTCCGTCCTGACTCAATAGGCATTCTGGAAGCCGATAAAGAACACGTTTATGTTGCCCGTTCACTCGAAAAAGCGATGGGTTATGACTACGAAACGGTTAGAGAAAAAATTGACATCAAACGCGTTGAAAAATCGCAATATATGCGAGTCGAGTTCATTGCTGAAAAGCCTGAGTTGGCGTATTTCGTTATTAAAAACTTTGTTGACGAGTTTATGAACTCGTTTTATATGCGTAAGGACACTTTTGAAAATAAAACTTATAAATTTTATCATCATTTAGTTGAAGAGAAAAAAGGCGTTTTAGACAACTTGAATAACCAACAAGTCAATTATGCGCGTAGCAATGGCTTAGTTGCTCCTTTGGAACAAGCACAGGCGATTGTAGCTCAAATTAAGGAACTTGAAACAGTCCGTGACGGTGTCCAAAAAGACAAAATGGGTTATCAAAAAGAATATGCCGTTTATGATAAGATTTTTTCAGATTACAAAAGGCACAATGAAAGAGACTATTCAGAAGTTATGACCAATAATAACGATGTGCAAAATATTGATAAAGAAATCGAAAAACTAAATAGTAAATGGGTTGAGACAGGTGCAAAAGATCCGATTATTCAAAAACAAATCAATAACCTAAAAGAACAAAAATTATTGGTTGTTCAGAGAATTGCTTTTAATCGGAATGACAATACCAACCCAGCTTTGGTTAAGCAAAATGATATGTTTGTTAAATATGTTGGTGCCAAAAGTGATTTGGAATCATCGGAACAAAAAGTAAAATCGTTGAATGGACGTATTGCTGAATTATATCGTCAAAAAACATTACTTGTCAGTAACAATGCTATTTGGAACAAATTAAACAAGCAAATCGAGACGGCGGAAGCTGAATACAAATACGCCGTTGACAAACAAAACCAAGCAGATGTGATTCAGCAATCTGGTGAAGAGGAAAAACCAGTACGGATCATTGACCCACCTATTTATCCTTACAAACCAGAATCGTCAAAACGGGCTTTGATTTCTGCTTTTGCAGGAGTTGGTGCAGGTACAGTTGCCACTATTTTCTTATTCATGCTCACTTATTTTGACAAGTCATTGAGTTCAATTTTTCAATATGAAAAACAAGTGGGTTTACCATTGTTGGCTACTCTGAACAAATTAAATGCTAAACAATGGGGTGATTATGATGTCTTTTTTAACGATGATACAAAGTCAAAAGAAGCGGAGTTTTTCAAGGAATCGCTTCGTAAAATACGCCATGCTATTGAAACTTCGGGAGCTAAATCATTTTTAATTACTTCTTTGAAAAGCCAAGAAGGCAAATCATTTCTCATAGCTTCTTTGGCTTATTCTTTTACTTTGAAGCATAAAAAAGTGTTGATTATTGATACCAATTTCAAGAATAATACGCTTTCAACAATGGCTGTAAAGCCTTTTGAAAACAATCCTGTGACTTCCGAAGTAAAGGTTTTGCCAAGCACTACGGCTTTGGGTTTTACGATAAATATGCCAACTGTGGATATTATTGGCAACAAAGGTGGTCATAACTCGCCTTCTGAATTACTGTCAGGTGTTGATTTCAAAAAGAAAATCGCAGATTTAGGTCAGACTTATGATTATATTTTCCTTGAAGCGGCAGCTATGAGTAAATATTCAGATGCCCTCGAATTGGTTGATTTTGTTGAAAAGGTCATACCTGTTTTCGATGCTTCAACAAGTCTGTCGGGTAAAGATGATAATGGTTTAGCATTTCTTAAAACCTTGAAAGATAAAGTGTTAGGAGGTGTTTTAAATAAAGCTGACCTTAAAAATTTAAATTAATTGAGTCACGAGTAGAAAACTATTCAAAGACACCTAAACATACACTTTGTGAAAAATTATTGGCTAAAATCAGGCTTTTATTCGCTGCTCAATCAATTGACTCAGATGGTTTTCAATCTCGGTTCAGTTATCATTTTGTGGCGTGTTTTAGACAAAGAATCTTGTTCTGTTTGGGTTATTTATATGACTATAACGGCTTTTATTGAAATTGGACGAACCGGTTTGTTACAAAATGGCTTGATGACGTTTCTCAATCAGACCCCTCAGTATGAACACGCAAAAATCAATAAAGCCTCTTTGTTTCTAAACCTATCGCTTTCTGTTGTTGTCGTTTTTTTACTGTTAATGAGTAGTGGTTGGGTTGGTCATTTTTACAAAAGTGTAGAATTAGCAAGTCTTTTATCCATTTATGCTACGACGACTTTCATATTGTCTGCTCTTTATCAATTCAATTTTATTCAGCAAGCCAATATGGATTTCAAGGGTTTATTTTGGTCTTCTTTTGTGCGCAACGGTTCTCTGTTTTTTTATATTTTGTATATTAAACTATCAGGAAACACCTTTTCACTGACCAATTTGGCTTATGTTCAACTTTTAGCTGCCATTCCAGCAACCCTTGTAGCATATAGTTTTGCTAAAAAATATTTCAGTTTGAAGGCTGCCCTCGATTGGGCTTGGGTGAAAAAACTGTTGGATTACGGTAAATATACATTCGGGACAAACCTCTCGACGATGGCTTATAAAAACGTAGATAAGATGATGCTTGGTAAGTTATTGTTAGGCACTCTTTCAACATACGATTTGAGTATTAAAATCAATAACTTGGCGGAAGTGCCTACGACAACATTGGCAGCCATTTTGTTTCCACAGTCCGCAAGACGGATAAATACTGGGGGGGGGGCTAGTGCGAAATATTTGTATGAAAAATCCGTGGGC
>JAYTMI010000154.1:0-6393 GCA_043728625.1 Saprospiraceae bacterium
TTTAGCAAAAGACCTCAATGGTGAAATCAATAAACCTGAAATAGATAAAGCGTATGTAGGTGAATTATTAACCGATTTGACTTCAAACCAAGAGAAAATCAACCATCACGGCAAGCGAGCCAGCAGCATCGTAAAAGGGATGCTCGAACACTCTCGTGCGAGTACAGGTGTGAAAGAATTGACTGATATTAATAAACTGGCGGATGAATATTTAAGGTTGTCGTATCATGGTTTGAGAGCAAAAGACAAAGAGTTTAATGCGGATTTTTCAACAGATTTTGAGGGGAACTTGCCTAAAATTGAAGTGATTCCACAAGATATTGGGCGGGTTTTGTTGAATTTGATTAATAACGCTTTTTATGCCGTAAACCAACGCGCTCAACCTTCGGAAGGTTTCAAACCTTCCGAAGGTTATACCCCCTCAGTATTCGTGAGTACAAAACAAGTGGGGAACACGATTGAAATACATGTCAAAGACAATGGTATTGGCATGTCAGAAGCCGTAAGAGCCAAAGTCTTTCAACCCTTTTTCACCACCAAACCCACAGGGCAAGGCACAGGCTTAGGGCTTTCACTGGCGTATGATATTGTGACAAAAGGGCATAGCGGGACTTTGGAAGTGGTTTCTACTGAGGGGGTCGGAACAACTTTTGTGTTAAAATTACCCATTCAATAACACTGAAAGAAGTAAAGGTAAAACAGAACGATACGTTAAAAAGACATTAAACTTCGATGGCTTTATCCAATAATACCACTATAAAAGAAAAAAAGTAAAATATTTAATATACACAATATTAACTTTTTGGGCTTATTAAGCTTAAATTTTCAACATTTTAAGTTATTAAAATGCGTGTATTATGTTTAAATTTTTTACCTTTATTCGAATCTAATTTTATTAATTAATTTTTTCATCTTAAAAAAAACCAAAGATGCCAACTACACTTCCACACTTATCCGACCTACAAAATCTTCTTGACCACTGTTCTGGAATTTTTGACGTTGATGACGACATTCATCAATCCCTTATCCAGCAAGAGATTGCATTTAAACAAAGCCTTAATGGCTTATTTCCCAACACCGATGCGCCTGTCATGACCCTTCCCATTCAGGCGTTAAAAAACAATATTCAGGATTTTTTAGATGAAGGGTTTAAACATTTAAGCATCAATTTCAGTCTTGAATCTGCAAACAATTCGCCTTATAGTAGGGATGTTTTGGGCTTAATCATAACGGGTGTCACATTTGACCTGACAGATCCTGCTAAAATGCCCAGGAGTTATTCCCAGCATTTTACGAATAAAAACACCCTATTAAGTAATAATAACAGCCAAAAACAAGCAAATAAGGACAATAGCGCACGATTTAAAAAAAGTCTAAGCCCACATCTTTCAGAACCTAACTTCAATTTTGGTTTATATATCAGACTCTCCGATTTCTTAGCCAAACTCAATGACCTTGACAGCCAGTCGGTTAAAGGTTTAGATATCACAATGGGTTTCATTAAAGCGGAAACTATGGAAGAGTGGAATTGTCTTCACCTCATCTTTCGGCGGTCAAAAGGGACAGCAGATATTCTATTTTCAACCTATGATGGTTACAAATGGCGGGCACCCAATGCCGTAACGAAAAGAGGTGCATCCGAGCTCGGCGGACCGAAACTCGGTACGCCGCCTTTTGGAGAGACTTTACTGTAACTATTTTGTCGTGTATTCGGAGCGCTTTTAAGTCGCTCCGAATACCCCCTCAGTCCCGAAGGTATCGGGATTCGAAATACTTTTGTAAAAATTGACCTCAATCCTTGAGTTTGTAACAATTAATACGCAATACATATGAAATTGATAGAAATAGCCAACTACCTCGTGTTTACTGCTGAATACATCGTTGCATTACCTATTCTGGTAGCATTTTACTTTCGCACCTACTATAAGCGAGAACTAAAGTTCCTTTTAATGGGTCTTTGTGCGACTCTACTCTTGGACATTGTATCTGTATGGTTTTTTTTTTCCATAAAAAACACCACCCTCTATTTTTTTACGGCAATTGATATTCTGACGGTATCTTTTGTGTTTTCGGCAGCCCTTCCTAAAGGTCAAGCAAGTAAAATAATAGGCAATACAGGGTTTGCCTTGCTCCCTTTTATAGCTTTCGATGCCTTCTTTTGGTCAGGTACGAATAACAACGGCTATTCAAACACCATCGCCATCGTCACGATTTTCGGCATTGCCGTCTATTACTTAACACAGTTATTTAAGGACTCAAGCATTGTTAAACTAACTGAAGAACCTATGTTTTGGGTGTGTATTGGGTTGATAGCCAACGATGTTGTCGGCTTTTTCGATGTTTTTAGCGAACCGATGCTGACTTATTCCCAGAATATGTATCTTCAATTCTATATGGTTTGGTCAATCGCTACTATCTTTATGTATTGTTGCTTTGCTTATGCCTTTTGGCTTGGCAAACGGCTTTATCAAGGCTAAACAATATCATTCATTTACAGCGTAGAATAATTAAGGTTTTCATGAAAAAATATCAACTTGCCTTACACATTGTGCTTTTATGCTTCTTTTCCTATACGCTTAAAGCGCAAGATAACAGTACGTCTGCTCGAATTATTTCAGTGAAAATTATGAGTAATCTAAAAGGCGTGATGCCTGACACTGTCAATCTATCTAACCCCTCATCACATAAATTGACCTACGACAAAAACTACTTGGTTTTTAATTTTATCAATGTTCAAAATCCCAATCAAAAATCGTTTGCTTATCGCTTAATAGGTCTTGATTATGACTGGATTGTTTGTGACAACTGCTCACAAGCACAATATGCACATCTTGATGGGGGTGACTATTCATTTCAGGTAAAAGCGAACGAACCAAATGCCTTACCCACAAATTTTGACTTTGTCATTGAAGGTAATATTTGGCATAAATGGTGGTTTGTGCCCATGCTGCTGTTATATGCTTTAGTTGTTGTCAGTGCCGTCGCTTACTTTTTTGCACAGTTCCAGTTTCGTCAAAAACTCATGAATCAACAGCGTGTTCACAAAGAAAAAATCGCTTCAATGGTGGAATTGACCGCTGGTATCGCCCACGAAATCCAAAACCCTTTGAATTTTGTAATGAACTTCTCAGAACTCAGTGTTGATATTGCGAAAGAGCTCAACGAAGAAATAACTAAAGAACCCTTTGACATGGAATATGTTAAGGAATTAATGTTCGATTTGACCCAAAACCAAGAGAAAATAAACCACCATAGCAAACGTGCCAGCGACATTGTGAAAGGGATGCTTGAACATTCGCGTACCCAAAAAGGCATAAAAGTACTGACTGACATCAACGCTTTGGTAGAAGAATATTTCCAATTGAGCTATCAAGGACTTCAAGCCAAGGATAAAGACTTTAATGCAACAATGGAAATTCACCTTCAAGACGGACTCCCCAAAATAGAGGTTATGCCAAAGGATTTGGGACGAGTCATTCTGAATTTGTTCAACAATGCCTTTCATGCTGTGAATGAAAAAAGCGAAGAAAATACTGAGGGGGGGTATCAACCGACCGTGACTGTTTCTACACAACTGATTGACAATCAAATAGTCATAAAAATAAAAGACAATGGCATCGGTATGCCTGAAAGCGTGCGCGCCAAAGTCTTTCAACCCTTTTTTACGACCAAACCGACTGGACAAGGGACGGGTTTAGGTCTTTCATTGGCGTATGATATTGTGACCAAAGGGCATGGTGGTTTCTTAAAAGTCAAATCTACTGAGGGGGTCGGGACGACGTTTATAATTACCTTACCTTTTAAAACCAATGGATGATGAAAAAATTAACTTTCTTATTCCTTTTAATAAACACAATATCATTTAGTCAAAGCAAGTATGAAGCGGATAGTTTGATACTGTTGCTGCCTTCTATGCCTGATGATACGAATAAGGTATGGGTATATGAAAAAATAGTGAGTGCCTATGTTTTTCTAAATCCAAGAATATCAGAGCAATATATTCAAAAAGAAATAGATTTGGCTCGAAAACTTCAATTCAAAAAAGGAGAAGTCTTTGGTTTAATGAGATTAGGTCAAAATTATCAAACTAAATCAGAGTTTGTATCAGCATTTGACTGTTTCATGCAAGCGTTGAATATTGCTGAAGCCATTGAGTATAAACAAGGTTATAGAAGGGTATTAGGGCAAATGACAAGTGTTTATAGAAATTTAGGTGATTATGATAAGGCTTTAGAGATTCATAGACGTGTCTTAAAATTGTCAGAAGAGATAAATTTTGACGTAGCTAATGCTTACAGAGGTACTGGAGAAACTTATTTAGCTGCAAATAAACTCGATTCGGCTTTATACTATACATTGAAAGCCTATGAAATAGTAAAAAAAGATGGAGGCTCCACACATTCGCTTATACTCGTTCAATTGGCAAATGTTTATAGAAATCTTGGCGACAATGATAAAGCGATGTCATTATATAAAGAATCCATAGAGACTTCTATAAAAAGTGAAAATCTTGGCTTAACCAATCAAGCTTACAGTGAAATGGCAATTTTATATAAACGTATAGGAAAAATAGATTCCTGTATCTTTTATAAGGAAAAAATGCTCCGTTTTGCTTTAAAAGCAGGATTTATTAATAGTGTCAACAGTGAAAGCCGATATTTGGCATCTATTTATGACTCAATAGCCCCCTCAAAAGCCTTAAAATATTATAGATTAGAAGCTTCTACCAGAGATAGCGTTTTCAATCAAAAACGGTATTTACAAATTCAGAGTCGTACTCTTGAAGAACAGCGTCTGCAACAAGAGAAAGTTACAAAAGAAGAACAGCGTAATAATGAACTTTGGCGCAATGTGATGATACTCGCCTTATTATTTATTAGTATAGTTGCTTTTATTTTATTTAGAAATAATAAACTCAAACAACAAGCCAATCAGCAACTCCAAGAACAAAAAAAGAAAGTAGAAAATACGTTATCCCAACTCAAAGCCACCCAAACCCAACTCATACAATCCGAAAAACTCGCCTCCCTCGGTGAACTCACTGCAGGCATCGCCCACGAAATACAAAACCCCTTGAACTTCGTCAACAATTTCTCTGAATTGAGTGTGGATTTAGCTAAAGACCTCAATGATGAAATCCATAAATCCGACATTGATAAAGAATATGTTGAAGAATTATTGACTGATTTAACGTCAAACCAAGAGAAAATTAATCATCACGGCAAACGAGCAAGCAGTATTGTAAAAGGAATGCTTGAACATTCCCGAGCGAGTACAGGTGTAAAGGAATTAACTGATATTAATAAATTGGCAGATGAATATTTACGGCTGTCCTATCATGGTTTGAGAGCGAAGGATAAAGAGTTTAATGCTGATTTCACAACTCAATTTGATAAAAACTTGCCTAAAATCGAAGTCATTCCACAGGATATTGGGCGTGTTTTATTGAATTTGATTAATAATGCGTTTTATGCGGTTAATGAACGAGCGAAGCAATTACGTTCGGGGAACTTTGGAAGTTCCCCGAACGTGGAGGCAGAACAACCCTATACCCCCTCAGTATTAGTCACTACTCAACAGCTTGACAATCAAATAATTATCAAGGTCAAAGACAACGGAACAGGTATGCCTGAAAGCGTAAGAGATAAAGTCTTCCAACCTTTCTTTACGACAAAACCAACGGGGCAAGGTACAGGCTTAGGGCTTTCTTTGGCTTATGATATTGTGACTAAAGGGCATGGTGGCACTTTGGAGGTCGAATCTACTGAGGGGTTAGGTACAGAGTTCAGAATTCACTTCCAGATTTCTTGATGAAACTTTGGGTTTTAGAAAACTAAAAATGAAAAAAGGCTATCTTTTTTTGATAAAACCTTTATTTTCGTTCAATAAAAATTCACTTTATCCATATTATTGGAAAACTAACACATTACAAATGGCAAAACAACAACAACTAAAACGGACAACGACACCGAGAAAACCAAAAGTAAAACCACCTAAAAAAGAAGGCAATGCTTTTGACAAAATTATGAAAGAAATAGTCGAAAAAATATTTCGACCTTTGATTGAAGAACGTCTGGGTGTGAAAATTGTAAAATCTATCCCTTTAAAAGAAAAAATGCAAACCACAGTTGAGGTGGAAATGGATTTTTTCTATGAAATCATAACGGATACAGGAGCGCATTTTATTTTGCACATAGAATTTGAAAGCGGAAATAACCTCGAAATGGTGTATCGAGTAGGCGAATATCATGGTATGTCGCAGCGAAGAAAAAAATTGCCGATTCGCCATGTTGTAGTATATTTAGGTTTAGAACCGCCGACTATGCGGACAGAACTGAAACCCGAAGAGGTTTATACAGGTTTTGATTTGCTGAATGTAAGAACTTTAGATAC
>JAYTMI010000155.1:0-1522 GCA_043728625.1 Saprospiraceae bacterium
ACGGTTGCGGAAAAAGACATTCAACATAGGCATAAAATAACGCCTTATTTGGGTGAGATACTGAGGGGGGCTGTTTTGCAAACGTATGTCGGTGGGCATTTGGTTTTTGATAAGGGGGCGTTTGTAGCGTTGCAAAAAGGAATGGTTTTGAAGCGTACTTAATTGAAAAGAGGGTGTTGATTCTACGAATCAAAGGGAATACGCTCTTGTCGTTGGTTATAAATATGTTGTCGCTAACGCGACATTTTGGCTGATTTATTTTTTTCGTTCTGTGACAATTTTTTTAAGATTTCTGAATATTTCTTAACCCAACGAAAAATATTCCATCCACTTATCCGTCACTCAAAATAAAATTTTGTCACTTCATCTACCAATTTCGTCACTTCATAGAATAAAATAGCATTGTGTGTATAGACCTTCGTTTATTTGTAAAACTAATTTAAGTATTTGATTATCAGCTTATTAATATTTTTTTTTATTGATAGTGTTCGTCGTATTAAAAAGAAAACAAAAAAAACTTTGGAAACTTTTGAACCAATATTAGTTTCCTACGTTTCGCCGACATACATTTGCATTCGATATGACAACAGAGATAAAAAATAATATTTTGCAGAAAGTCACGGCTTTATTTTACCGTTATGGGATTAAAAGTGTGACGATGGATGACATTGCACGGGAATTGGGCATGTCTAAAAAAACGCTTTATCAGTTTTTTGAAAATAAAAACGACCTCATTAATCAAATGTTTGAACTTGAGGAAAAGCGAGATATAGATATAACAAAATGCATATTAGTAGAAGCTGAAAATGCAGTGGATGAATTGATGGGCTTTGCAAAACATGGTATTGAAGAATTTGCCAAACTGATGTCGTCACCGACGATAGTGTATGATTTACAGAAATACTATAAAGATATATGGCTCAAATTTGAGTTAGGCATCAATCAACGCATTTATGAAGGTACAAAAATGAATATTGAAAGAGGTAAAAAAGAGGGTTTGTACCGCATGGATATTGACGCTGAAATTGTTTCTAAAATATATGTTCGCCAAATGATGTCTTTTATTGACGAAGATACTTTTCCAATCAAGCAGTATAACAAGGTGCAACTGTTTACGCAGTACTTGATTTATCATATACATGGCATTGCAACACCAAAGGGTATTGCCATTTTTGAAAACAAAATGAAGGCTTTGCTGGGTCAGTGACCAATACTTTAAAACATTCTAAACCAATCTGTTATGTTTATTTTTTCAAAAAAAATCATCCTTTTCTTAGTGTTGTTCACTTCGATATTGAGGGGTCATGCACAAGACATTGTACGCATGTCGCTTGACGATGCGGTTAACTATGCGATGAAAAATAGCAACAGCATCAAAAGCATTCAAATGGGTGTGCAAGATGCAGAAGAACTGATTCAAGCGACGAAGGCAACGGGTTTGCCGCAAGTCAATGCTGAATTGGGTTACAACTTTTTCTACCAGAAGCCGGGCGTTGTCTTTCCATCCAGTTTTGGCGAAGCA
>JAYTMI010000156.1:0-7364 GCA_043728625.1 Saprospiraceae bacterium
GTTAGATGTGGTAAACATGACGACAGGTACTTTTTTAAGCAACGGATCTTCGTGCATAAACCGCAAAACATCAATACCACTGACTCGAGGCATGTTCAAATCAAGCATAATGACAGCAATTTCGCTAAGAACGGCCGTTTTTAGAAAATTGAGCAGCTCTTGACCGTCACCAACATGGACTAGTTCAACAGGATTTTCCAATTCTCGAATTGAAATACGGACAAGCTCAACATCGGCAAGGTTGTCTTCAACAAGGATTACTCTTTTCTTTTTAACACTCATAATATTGACCCTTCAGTATTTTAGAATTGAAAGTTGTACACAAGGCTTAATACGCTATTGAAAATGAAAATAAAATAAGGAAGAATGTAAAACATTGCCTTCGAAAGGTTTAGCCCATTCTTCTTTGGCAAATTGTTTTCAGTTTAGCATCGTAAGCTTTTCTAAATTAAGTTTTACAAAAATCTCACCAAAATTAAATATTTCCTGGAATTAATAACTCAATACTGGTAAAACGCATATTAAATCGTTCGCTCAGATAGCGATTAGTCAATGAGCCTTTATAAACATAGATACCATGAAGTAAGCCATGGCTTTGGGTCAATAAGTTTTGAATACCATTGAACTGCTCGCTGCGCAACAAAATAGGGGTCATAATATGGCTAACTGCATTTGAGGCAGTACGCGGCACACGGCTGGCGATATTGGGTACACAATAATGAATAACATCGTGATGACGGAACGTCGGTTTGTCGTGTGTTGTCACCCGTGACGTTTCAAAACAGCCGCCTTGGTCAATGCTGACATCAATAATGACGCTGCCGGGACGCATTTTTTGTACCATGTCGTCTGTGACAACTAAAGGAGAACGACCGCTGCCCGAGTGAATGGCTCCGATAGCGGCATCAGCTGTCATCAATTCACGCGTCAATACTGAGGGGTCAATGGCGGATGTATAAAGCTGCCGACCCACTTGATTTTGAAGGCGCATGAGTTTGTAAATATTATTGTCAAAAATCCGAACCTCTGCACCCAAGCCCAATGCTACTCGGGTTGCAAACTCTGCGACAACACCCGCGCCCAAAATCACGACTTTAGCTGGCGGAACACCTGCAATGCCGCCCAACAAAACACCGATACCCCCTCTACTCGCACTCAACAACTCTGCCGCCGTTAACATGGCACTCAAACCAGCAATTTCAGCCATGATGCGTACGATAGGGAATGAGCCAACTTCGTCTTGAATATACTCCATGGCGAGGGCAATCACCCGTTTTTGGCGCATCTTATTGATGTATTCTTCTGTAATAATAGGTGCTTGTAACGGAGAAATGATGATTTGATTGGGATGGCAGAGATTAATTTCATCTAAAGCGAGTGGTGCTACTTTAATAATCACTTCTGCTTGATAGACCTTTTCGGCACTATATGCAATCTCGGCACCTGCTTCAGAATATTCATGGTCTGTAAAGTTGGCATGTTCACCCGCACCCGTTTCGATGACGACTCGATGCCCTCGTGCTGTCAAAGTCTCGACACTCGAAGGGATTAGAGCCACTCGATTCTCCTGTAAAGTTGTTTCTCTTGGGATTCCAATGTACAAACCACTGCGTTTTTTTTCGACAGGCATAAGTTGTTCCTGAGTTTGCACAAAACTATGTGCAATGGTAGACATAGATGTAGCGGCAGCAGAAGAAGAAGGAGGCATATATATATATTTTACAGTAAAATAAACCGTTTTCTCTTAAAGGTTTTACAAAACTACGATTTTCCGCATCGAATCCTCAATCAATTCAATGCTAATTTTCAAAACATCATCGGGCATAATGGGTTCTATGATGTGAGGCCATTCGATGAGGCAATAGCTATCGTCGTACAAATAATCTTCAATGCCAATATCCATGGCTTCATCTAAATTTTTCAACCGGTATAAATCAAGATGATGAATGACATTTTGCAGCCCCATAGTATTTGAATAAAAATATTCATTGACTAAAGAAAAAGTAGGACTACTTGTTGCGTTTTGCACACCAAAATGTTGACAAAATGCTTTTGCAAATGTCGTTTTACCTGCACCCATGTCGCCATAAAGCATTATTTTTTGTCGTCCATTGGCTTGCGTTAAAAGCCAATTAACGGCTTCTGGCAAGTCGTTTTTTGTTGAAATAATAAATTCATGCATAAGTCATAAAGGTATTTCTTTGCACAAATTTACATACCTTAACTTCTGTTTGAGTAAACAATATGAGAAATTTTAGTAAAAATACTGATCCACCGGATTCCTTCGGAAGGGAGGGGCATATAAACTATTTTTAAAAAATTGAAAATCAATTAATTATGAGTAAAAATTTGCTTGATGACGATTTTGAATGGGACAATATTCATGAAGATACCAACGATTCGACAGAACGTCAACCTGTCGTCATGTTGCGGACTTTCAATACGGAGGAACAGGCGCACCTTGCGGCGGCGAGTTTGCGCGCAGCTGGTATTGATGCTCATGTGGTGTCGGCTTCAACTGGGCAATTAACCCCTTTTGCGTATGGAAACGTGCGTCTTTTTGTTGCCAAAAGTCAAATGGAAACGGCAGAAAACGTTTTAAAGGAAGAAGTAGCAAGGGAAGAAGTTTACAATGAGCCTCAATTATCAGCAGGAAAGATTTTAATCATTTTGGTCGCAGGTATATTTGCGATGGGCTTGGTGATTCGTTTGATTCAACTTATATTTGGTTTTTTAGTCTTTTAAATATTTTTTTCAAAACTTTATAATCCATTGATTTTCACCATTTTTTTGACCTATAATTGATGTCGAGCAAAAAAAAAGCGTCCGACCTCAAGGATCAGACGCATCAAAACAAAACGAAAAACCAACTTTAAACAAGTCTCTTTAAACTGTATAACAGTTTCTATATTCTTTAAGTTCACGTCCATTGAAGTAAAATAGTCAAAAATATGTCAAAAAGAAAATGACTTAATTATACCTTCAATGCCACTGAAATTTCTTTTGTACGACCATCTCTGAAAACAGTTATTTTCAACACATCGCCTGCCTTTGCACTTGACACAATACCCTTTAACTCTTGAGTAGAACGAATGGCTGAACCGTTTATTTTAACAATCACATCATTCGGCAGAATACCTGCATACTGTGCCGCGCCCCCATCAACAACATTTGCAACGATGACACCTTCGCTGACATTCAAGTCTTTATCTTTGGCTTCCTCTTGAAAATATTGATCAGGAACCATTTCAATGCCCAAGCGTGGCCGATTGCCGTTAGGTGCAAAAAAATTGTTTTTAGTTTGCGTTTGAGCTTGCGCTTGTGACGGAATGGATTTACCCGTTTTGATAATTTCATCTGTCACTTTATTCATAATCGAAATAGGAATAGCAAATGAATATCCCTCGTAGCTACCTGTATGCGTTTGAATCGCTGTGTTGATACCCACTAAGCGACCTTGAGCATCTACCAAAGCACCACCAGAGTTTCCTGGGTTGACGACAGCATCAGTTTGAATAAAGTCTTGAAGTGGGTTATTTTCACTCAATTTCCGGTCTTTTGCGCTGATAATACCCGCAGTAACCGTCGTACCGATGTCATAAGGATTGCCGATCGCTAAAACCCATTCACCGATTTTCATGTTTTCAGAATTGCCTTTTTGAATAGCAGGCAAATCCGAACCATTGATTTTGAGAACAGCCAAATCTGAAGAAGGGTCTGTACCGACAACTTTCGCAGTGAAAACACGATTGTCGGGAGCGGGTAAAGTGACTTTTACCTGATCGGCAAAATCAACAACGTGGTTGTTTGTTACGATGTAACCATCTTGCGAAATAATAACGCCCGAACCTGTACCTTTTTTAGGTCCCATACGGAAACCAAAAAAACTTGAAAATGGGTCTTGTTGAGCCCGCTGATTCGCCGTTTGAGTTGACTCTGACGACTCAATATAGACGACAGAAGGCGTGGCAGTTTGTGCTGCCTGTGAAAGGTCAACAACGCCACCTATAACGGTCGTTTCGCTTGCTAACTTTGCGAAATTATTGCGCGGCGAAACATTCACATTGCGATTCGTAAGATTCATCGCACCAACGACGATAAAACCGCCTATGAGACCAGCACCAATCAACGAAAAGATATTTTTCATAATGTTTTATTAATTTTGTGGTTTAAAAAATTGGTTGTTTTCAATCATTGTTAACTAAGAATACGCAAAATAAACGTGTTCGGTTTTCTTTTGCAAGGTCTTTTGCCTTACTTTAACCAAATTTTAACTTTGAAGTCGTCCGCTGCTTAATTAAACGTTTTTAACAAGCAAAACGTTTATTTTCTTTTGTGAAAAACTTTTTTTAGCACCTTTGTATAGACGACCAAAGTTTTAAAATATTTTCACGTTTTCGTTTTACTCACGTTTACAGAAGGGTGTATTCGACCTTTTGAATAATATCTTCGATGAATAGACCTTTTTTGACTGATAAAGAAATACTCGATTGGCTCAAACCTGAAACGGATTTAGAGCATCATTTGGCTCTACATCCCGACGTTAAGGCAGGTTTGGGGTGGGGCGAACCGCGTTATGGGCATCCAGAAGGTAAGGTATTGTATCATGTCCCCGAAATCTATGTCAATATGAACCGCTTGTCCCCCCCCCTCAGTATAAAAGAGCGCGAGCAACTGCGTCTCATCGCTTTGCTTCACGATGCCTTCAAATACATCGAAGACAAAGGTTATCCACGCGATTGGTCAAGGCATCACAGCATCCTTGCACGACAGTTTAGTGAGGCATTTATTACAGATAAAACGGTTCTGGACATCATCGAACTCCATGACGAAGCCTATTACTGTTGGCGACTTGACGTTTTGGAAGATGAACCTGAACAAGCTGCGGCTCGTTTCGAGATACTTTTAGAACGAATTGGTCACTGTCTTCAACTGTACTACATTTTTTTTAGATGTGATACGCGGACGGGTGACAAGACGCAAGCACCCGTGAAGTGGTTTGAGAAAAAAGTGTTGAATATTCAAAAGGTCACTTTTTTAGAAACCTTGTAATTTTATTTTTTGTGAAATCATAAAAAACAAGTACACAATGTCTCGTTACTTATACGTCCTACTGACATTAACCTTTTTTGTCGCCTGTTCAAAGCAGTCTTATCGCAAAACGAATCGTGATTATCGCAACCAATCGAAGCGATTTGCGCAGATATTGAGCCAATATCCACTCAAAGACTCAGTGGGTTTGACACCCCCTCAGTATTTTGTCGGCACAACAAATTTTTCGATGCGCAAACCCAATTTCGTTGTTATACATCATACTGCACAAAATAGTTGTGAACAGACCTTAAAAACCTTCACTTTGCTGCGTACACAAGTCAGCGCACATTATGTTATTTGCGAGGACGGCACAGTGCATCACATGCTCAACGATTACCTTCGAGCGCATCATGCAGGGCTTGGACGTTGGGGCAACGACACCGACCTCAACTCATCCAGCATCGGCATCGAGTTAGACAACGATGGTTTTGAACCCTTCAAAGAAGCGCAAATACAGTCTTTATACATTTTGCTCGACCGATTGAAAAGGGCGTATAATATTCCAACAGCCAATTTTATTGGTCATGCCGACCTTGCACCGACGCGCAAAAATGACCCAAATGTAACCTTCGATTGGAAAGGGTTAGCGACAAATGGCTTTGGCGTATGGTATGGTGATACGACAAATCTAGCAGTACCTCCAGATTTTAATGCCATGCAAGCCTTGAAGATTGTTGGTTATGATGTAAGAGACACAACGGCGGCTATTACTGTTTTCAAAAGAAAGTACTTGCAACAGGATAAAAGCCGCACCTTGACCGAAGACGACAAAAAAGTATTGTATGCTCTTTTGAAGAAGTTCTTATAATGTGTCATCTCTTCGTACCTTCGCCGAACTTTTTTTAGGATTAAAAACTCGAACGATAAAATGATTGAAACCGACGTATGTATTATTGGTGCAGGACCCGGCGGGGCGGCGGCTGCACTCCGATTAGCGCAGTTAGGTATCCCCTCAGTATTGATAGACAAAGCGCAATTTCCACGTGATAAAGTTTGTGGCGATGGCATGACAGGCAGGACAGTCGCTATTTTAAATAGAATTGACCCTGAAATCATCAATACTTTAGAAAAAACACCGATTCAGACGAACTCTTGGGGCGTGACTTTTTCAATGGACAATAAGCGTAATTTCCATGTTCCATTTCGGAAAAACTATAAAAAAGAAGAAGACAGCACGCCTTGTTACGTCGCAAAACGTATCCATTTTGACAATCATTTGATTGAAATGGTCAGAAAACAGCCACTTATCCAGTTTTTTGAAGGAAAAAGTATCGAAAAACATGAATTTACTGATGGTACATCCCGAGACAGTCGGGAGGGGGGCGGTTGGACAGTTTCTGATAAAAAAGGGGAGTTTCAAGTACGTGCTAAAATCCTTATCGTCGCCAATGGTCCCTTGTCGCCTTTTATGCGGCACGTTGCCAATATCAAAGTTGACCCCAAGCACAATGCAGGAGCGGTGAGGGCATATTACAAAAATATCAAAGGCTGCCACGCCGATAATTTCATTGAATTACACTTTTTAAAAGAGCATTTGCCCGGCTATTTTTGGATTTTCCCTTTGCCCAATGGAGAGGCGAATGTTGGTTTTGGTATGTTAACCGAATCCATTTCTAAGCGAAAAGTCAATCTTGAAAAATTGCTTTTAGACATCGTACAAACCCGTCCCGGTATCAAAGAACGTTTTGCAGATGCAGAATTAGATGGCAAAATCCTTGGTTTCCCCTTGCCTTTGGGTTCAAAACGGCATCAATTGTCGGGTGATGGCTATATGCTCGTCGGTGATTCAGCGAGTTTGGTTGACCCTTTGACGGGTGAAGGCATCGGCAACGCCGTTTATTCAGGCTACATCGCTGCCGACCAAGCGGAAAAATGCTTGAAAGCACAG
The DNA here is from genome assembly GCA_043728625.1 of Saprospiraceae bacterium. GTDB lineage: Bacteria > Bacteroidota > Bacteroidia > Chitinophagales > Saprospiraceae > JAAFJT01. The sequence continues at coordinate 6,983 of JAYTMI010000156.1, forward strand.
GATTTTTCAAAAGCATTTATGGCAGATTACGATGTTCGCGTTTGGCGTGTCATGGGAACAGAATTAAATTTGAGTTATAGGTTGCAACGCATCTGCAAGTACCCCTCAGTATTCAACTTCGTTTTATGGGTCGCTTCGCGCAATGTGCAAATTTCAGACTTAGTTTATTCGATGTTCAATAATATTGACGTGCGCAAAAAGGTTTTGAACCCGATTTTTTGGTTCAAAATGATTGTTAATGCAAAATAAGTATGAAGTATGTAGTTGAGTTGAAATAATCGGAAAAACGTTGCGAAGGTTCGAACCTTCGCAACGTTGCTATTTGTTGAAAATCAATCATTTACCCCCCTCAGTATTTTCCTGTTTATTTGAGTTGAGCTAC
>JAYTMI010000157.1:0-2329 GCA_043728625.1 Saprospiraceae bacterium
TTGCAGAAGCCAAACCGCTTTTTGAAGCCATTGTCAACAGCAAACAATACGATTTGATGCCAAAATTTCATGACAACTTCCGCTCTGAAATGAATAATAATAAAGAATCCATTTTTGAGGTCGAGTTTTCTATTAATGATGGTGCGGCTATTAACAACAATGGCAATCGCGGTGGTACACTCAATTATCCCTATGGTGGTGGTGTCACAACATGTTGTGGCTTTTTTCAACCCACTCAAAATGTTGTTAATAGTTTCAAAACGGATGCGGTTACAGGTTTACCTGATGCCAATCCAAACGCTACGGATATTCCAGGCTTAAATTCTCAAACTTATACAGGTCCACTTGACCCTCGCTTGGATTGGACGGTTGGACGCACAGGCATCCAATACTTGGATTGGGGTTTGCACAATACGACTTATGTGCGTGATTTGGCGTATGCAGGACCTTTTTCGCCTAAGAAAAATGTGCCTTACAAAAGCGATATTGGTAAAACAGCCGCTTCAAACCCACGTCAAAATGCCAATAATTACCGCATGATTCGCTATGCACACGTTCTTTTGATGTTGGCAGAATGTGAGGTAGAAGTCGGAACGCTCGAAAAAGCGCGTGAATATGTCAATCTTATTCGCACTCGAGCCAGTAATCCAGCAGGTTTTGTACAAACTGCGCCCGTTCAAGCCAATTATAAAATCGGTATATACACGACACCTTGGACAGATAAAAACGCTGCTCGCGATGCTGTTCGCAATGAAACACGCCTTGAATTAGCTATGGAAGGTCATCGTTTCTTCGATTTAGTGCGTTGGGGCATTGCCGACAAAGTTGTAAACGACTACTTGACCGTTGAGCAAACCAAGCGTACTTACTTGAAAGGTGCTAAATTTATCAAAGGCAAACATGAGTATTTCCCGATTCCACAAGCGGAAATTATCAATAGTAGCTTAGATGGTAAGCCTACTTTGACGCAGAATCCTGGGTATTGATAAAGGTTTAGATTCAGATTACAAAAAAAGAGATTGTATCAAAAGGTATTTCAAGTTTTTTTATTCCGAATATTATTCTTTTGAAGGCGTTTATGTTCGGGGAACTTTTGAAGTTCCCCGAACATGGTGTCAGAAACAAAATAATATTTTGACTTGAAATTTTCGTTTTACCTTTTCCTTCTGAGACAGCCTCTTTTTTGTAAAAAAATACGGAGGGGGTTATTAGTGCACAACCTTCGACACCCAAATACCTTTAGGCGTTCTTATTTTCAAAAAATACAGCCCATTACTGAGGGGTGGTAAATCCGTCAAAACCGTTTCATAAGGGTTTTCGTCTATTTTTTTTGAAAACAACACACGACCGTCAAGGCTCATCAATTCAATCATAAGTATTTGATTGTCAAGGTTTTTATTTTTTATGGTCAAAAAATGAGAGAAAGGATTGGGAAAAACTTCGAAATCATCCCCCCTCAGTATATCCACCGTTGGGATACGGTTTTCAAGCAAAACGCAATAATCCTCTACTTCTCCACCCGAAAAACTTTCGCATGGCGTAGGTGGTGTTCCTGAAAAACCGACGTATTTCATACTCACTCTAAGACGTGTCACACCATTTTTCGCTGTTGTCGGTATGGTTACAGAACCACTAACCGTTGATGTAAATCGTGGAAACTCAATGACTTGTTCGCCAGCATCGTCAAAATCACCGTCTTGATTTAAATCTATCCAAACCCTTGCACCTTCTGAAAAAGACGAGCCACTAAACCCAGGTTTTAGGGAAACTGGATAGGTTTTACCCGCTTGCAAAGTTGTCAAGATGGTATCAAATTTACCATAACCACCGTTTTTACCCGAAAAAGTCTTGAAATTGGCGATACTGAAACTATCAATCCATTCGCTGGCGATACTGCCTGAAGACCGACAATAAATAGAATCGTAGCATGCCCCACAGCCTTTTGTCCGCAAAGCCAGTAAGGTGTCTTTGCTGTTGCCATTCACGCAAAGCGACTGAATAGACATGACGTAGTTTTGGCATTTATTGAGATTGTTGACAACAAATGACGTATCGGTAAAGATTTTATCAAATGTACAGATGCCAGTTGTTGTCTCTTTCATACAGACACGATAACCCGTTGAAGCCGTCACTTTTGATACTTTAACGTTGATTTGATTGGCTAAAACATTGGAAATCAAGACATTTTCAGGGTAACTGCAACAACCATCTGTTCTGAAAGAAACGACATAAGCCGAACTGGTTGTGCCAGCACAAGTCGTTTTCAGTTCCAATTCATAGTCAGTACACGCTTGCAAACCGTTTATACTGAGGGGGGCATTTTGAGCAG
>JAYTMI010000158.1:0-4320 GCA_043728625.1 Saprospiraceae bacterium
AGCAAAGACGAGATAGAAAAAGACATATAAAACATCAAGTAAGGGTATCCACCACAAAAGCCGCTCTTCGTGCAACTTCCGTAGAATTTTTGCGTAAACTGTCCATATCAAAATCGTTCTCACTACGATATTTGCTACTGCAAACATCGTGCTAATTTTTACATACGTTGCAAAAAACAGTGTCACAAAGAATAAAAAATGTGATGCTGATACCAAACCTAATAGTATTTGATGTTTTACCATGTATCGCTTTCCTGCAGATAAATGCCTGTTTTTTTGGGTAAAGTAGCTATTCCATCGAGTTTTCGGTTCTGAAACCATAAATGTTTGCGGCAGCAAAATAATTGAAAAATTTTTTTGTGTAATAACTTGATTTACAAATAAATCGTCGTCACCTGATGCCAAGTCTTCGTGTTTAGTGAAACCATTAACTTTTTTATATAGCTTTTTGTTGTATAAAAGGTTTCTACCTACCCCCATATAAGGCTGTCCTATCAATGCAAAACTCAAATATTGGGTAGCCGTCCACACTGTTTCAAATCGGATAAATTTATTGAGCAAACTGTTGTCACGTTTCGCATACGGCGCATAACCGAGAACCATCTCCTTCCCTTCCCGAATACCAGACATCATGCCTGAAATCCAATTTTTACTGACGGGGGTACAATCAGCGTCCGTCATCAACAGCCAGTCATACGAAGCGTTGTCAATACCTTTGGCTAAAGCACTTTTTTTTCCGAGCTGTTTTTTTTCTAAAATAGAAATAATTCTAAGGTGAGGATATTGTTTTGAAAGCTCGTTTAAGACCTCTGCACTCTCATCAGTAGAGGCATCATTGACAACGACGACTTCAAAATCCGGGTAGTCTTGTTGGAGTATCTTCGGCAGTTTTTTTCGCAGGTTCGTTGCCTCATTTCGGGCGCAAATAATGACTGAAACAGCTTGTTGAGACAGTGGGTAATCATCTGATTCGCCAAGCCCTAGATGTTTTTTTTGATTAAAAAATGCCAATCGTGAAAAAACGAAAAGCCAAAAGATCAGCTGTACAACCGTTGCGCCGAAGAAAATTAGCTTTAAAAGAGTTGTAAAAATTTCCATAAATGCTTGGTTCAAGATGTAGGAAATTTTTAAAATTTCCTACATCTCTATGCGCCATAATTAATTTTTGCTTCAGTTCCTGTGATATTGATCGGGTAAAAGTAGGCGATTCTTTTGAAGAACTGGGTGAAACCAACTACTTTTACATGGTTCGATTTTAGACACACCTTTTTTAAACATCAATCAAAAGTACATGAAATTTTTTCTACAATTAAAACATTGGCAGCTTTTCATTTTGCTCATTGGCATACCGATAACCTTAGAGTTTTTCACTATCGGCTTTATCTTCTCTGCCGATGACTTTTCAAGCGGATTGCAACAGTTTCTACGCATTTTCCCCGTTTTGATGCTCCTATATATAGGTGTGCTTTTTGGCTGGCTCTGGTCAGTGGGTGTGTTTCTATCAAAAAAACTGCCTATTGATGCACCCATGCCGAGTGGTTTATTCAAAGGTGCCATCATCATTCCGACTCTTTATATTCTATTTATATGCTGGTTTGTCGCTAAACTGACGTGGGGTGATGAAATGTCGGAGTTATTCCTTCAGGAAAATTTGGCAATCATATTATCGGCTCATTTTACGTCTATGGCGTGCATTTTTTTTATTTTTTACTTCAATGCCAAGGCTTTGAAATCAATCGAATTGCAACGTCCTGCCCTATTAGGTGACTATGTCGGTGAGTTCTTTTTATTCTGGTTTTTCCCTGTGGGTTTGTGGTTTTTGCAACCACGTATTAATAAGCTGTTGGAAGAGCGGGATACTGAGGGGGGTGATTTTGTTTGAAAAATTATTAGTTTTACGGCTGATTGTGGATTTTTCTTAACAATAAAAGTATGTCAAACCTATTAAAAGCAATTAAGTCAATCGTTGAAAACCCAATAATTGAGGTTAAAAATTATTATTCTGGTCGAAACAGAGCTAATGCTGTCGGTGAGTCGTTGGAAAATTATGTAAAAGACATTTTCGCAAATACTTTTGAATTGTCTGAAATTGAAAGATTGTATAGATTTAATGAAGTCTTTTCGTACTTAGGGAATCAAAATAATCCACCTGATATTATACTTCGCAATGGCGATGCTATTGAAACAAAAAAGGTTCAAAGCCCAACAAGCGCATTATCGTTGAATAGTTCATATCCTAAAGCCAAACTTTTTGCTGATAGTCCAATGCTTACACAATCTTGTAAAAATTGTGAAGATTGGATTGAAAAAGATATAATATATATTGTAGGACACACAACCGATACAGATATAAAATATTTGTGGTTTGTTTATGGTAATTGCTTTGCGGCAGATAAAGAAGTCTATGAAAAAATCAAAAAAAGCATATCTTCTGGAATAACTGAAATACCTAATGTTGAATTTACTGAAACAAAAGAATTAGGAAAGGTTAAAAAAGTTGACCCTCTTGGTATAACAGATTTGAGAATTAGAGGCTTGTGGCATGTTGAAAGTCCACACAAAATCTTTTCCTATTTAGACAAAGTTGATGTAAATGCAAGGTTTCAAATTTTGTGTTTGATGAAAACCGAAAAATTCAATTCATTTCCAAACGAAGATAAATTGGCATTGCAGAGTCTTAAAAAAGATAATTATTGTTTTGAAGAAACGAAAATTAAAAATCCAGATAATCCTGCTCAATTATTGGATTGTACTTTAATAACATTCAAATTGGATTAACATGAAATTAGCGACTTTTTTTGCTGGTGCAGGTGGATTGGATTTAGGTTTTTCCAATGCAGGTTTTGATGTCATTTGGGCAAATGAATATGACAAAGATATTTGGGAAACTTATGAAAAAAACCATAAAGGCGTTTATTTAGATAAACGGAGTATTACGGATATTCCATCTGATGAAGTACCTGACTGTGATGGCATAATTGGTGGGCCACCGTGTCAAAGTTGGTCTGAAGCAGGTGCTTTACGTGGTATTAGTGACAAAAGGGGGCAACTTTTTTATGATTTTATTAGAATATTAGCGGACAAACAACCTAAATTTTTTCTCGCAGAAAACGTATCGGGTATGCTATTGCCTGTTCATAAGAATGCTGTAAAAAATATAAAAAGTATGTTCAAAGAATGTGGATACAATTTGTCTTTTCAGTTGCTTAATGTATCTGATTATGGTGTACCACAAGATAGGAAAAGAGTCTTTTTTATTGGTTATAGAAGCGATTTAGGTATTAATTTTGAATTTCCAAGACCGACAACATTACACAATAAAATAGTTTTAAGTGAAGCTATTGGCGATTTAAAAGACAGTGCTTTGCCTACTATAGGTCAGTTAACGAATGATAAAAATGGTCTTGTTCCAAATCATGAATATATGACAGGAGGTTTTTCCTCCATCTATATGTCAAGAAATAGAGTTCGTAGTTGGAACGAAGTTTCTTTTACCATCCAAGCAAGTGGTCGTCATGCTCCCATACATCCTCAAGCACCTAAAATGCCATTAATTAAAGAAAATATTAGAGTTTTTGCTCCCGGTCAAGAACATTTATATCGAAGGTTAAGTGTTAGAGAATGTGCAAGGATTCAAACATTCCCTGATGATTTCCACTTTTATTATAAAAACATTTCTGCAGGTTATAAAATGATTGGCAATGCTGTTCCAGTCCGTATGGCAAATATTTTGGCAAAAAAAATACTTAAAGATTTGTCAGATATCAAAATACATCATGTACCAAAAATCAAACGTTGGGAACACGTTGCAAATATGATAGAACACTCTAATTACAAGGGGAATAAGGTGAATTCTAATTTTTCAGAGATTGTGCCTTCAGGCATACAAACAAGTCTTTTTGAAACAAGCATTTAAAAAATAATTTACAAATCATTAAAAATCAATAAACTATGTTATTTCTACAAGCTGGTGGTATGGGCGCAATCGTCCAATTTGCCCCTTTAGCGATGATACTCGTCGTGTTTTATTTCTTTATGATTCGCCCACAGATGAAGCGTCAAAAAGAGCAATCTGCTTTTGCTGAATCACTTGAAAAAGGTAAAGAAGTGGTGACAGCATCGGGTATGATTGGCAAAATCAACAAAATTGACGGTCAAGTTGTAACGCTTGAAGTCGCTAATAATACGTTCATTCGTGTAACAAAAGCCTCCATTTCAAAAGAAATGACAGAAGGCTTTTTGACACCAAAAGCTTAAAAATGACCGTAAAAACGCCCAATTTTCGGCAGTTTTTAACCCATGAAAGGGCTGTGCTGATGG
>JAYTMI010000159.1:0-3221 GCA_043728625.1 Saprospiraceae bacterium
AGTTCCCCGAACATGGTACTCGAACCCATTTGCTGCGTCATTCGGTTTTAAACACCAACGCTTTACATGGTGATTGTCCTCAGAATGACAAAAAAAGCATTCACAATGACAAAAAAATACCTCCCCTCAGTATTCCAACATTTTTCTTTACTTTTGCTCTGTTTCTAAATGTTGGGTGACGTTGAAAGAATAACACTGTATCTTTTTGTCATTCTTTCACTGCGTTCAGAATGACAAAAAGCGACTCTTTTTTTCACGTTAATTACAGCGATTTAGAACATAGATATTCACATCTTCAATAAAAAACTAAGACGCAACGATGGCAAAACAAGATAATTTTATCACCCAAATTGAAACAGGATACACATTTAAAGGCGAATCAATCGAATTAGGTGGTGCGATGTATGATGGCAAAGTCGAAACAGGTACAAAAGTGACAATTCCTTTGAGAACCATGAATCGGCACGGCTTGATTGCTGGCGCAACAGGCTCTGGAAAAACAAAAACATTGCAAATATTGGCAGAACAACTGTCTGCAAAAGGAACGCCTGTTTTGTTGATGGACATCAAAGGTGACCTGTCGGGCGTGGCAGCAAAAGGTGATGAGAACGATAAATTGTACGAAAGAGCGAATAAAGTTGGGATTCCATATATCCCCAAAGGCAGTACTGTTGAGTTTTTAACATTGTCAGAAGAAAAAGGGGCGCGGCTGCGGGCTACGGTAACTGAATTTGGACCTGTTTTATTCTCTAAAATTTTAGGTTTGAACGAGACACAATCGTCGGTTATGTCGGTTGTTTTTAAATATTGCGACGACAGTGGTTTGCCGCTTTTGGACTTAGAAGACATCAAAAAGGTCTTAAATTACTTTGTCAATGAAGGGAAAGACGAACTAAAAGCGGATTATGGCAATATTTCGCCCATGACAACGGGAACGATTTTAAGGCGTGTCATTGAATTGGAACAACAGGGTGCAAACGTTTTTTTTGGTGAACGCAGCTTTGAAGTGGATGACCTTTGCCGATTGGATAACAATGGACATGGCATCATCAGTATCATTCGTTTGACCGATATTCAAGACCGTCCGAAGTTGTTTTCTTCATTTATGCTACAACTTTTGGCTGAAATTTACGCCACTTTTCCTGAAGCAGGCGACTTGGAACAACCTAAATTATGCATTTTCATTGACGAAGCACATTTGGTTTTCAATGAAGCATCGAAGGCTTTGCTCAATCAAATTGAGTCTATCATCAAGCTCATTCGCTCAAAAGGTGTGGGTATTTATTTTTGCACCCAAAACCCACAAGACATTCCCGATGCCGTTTTGAGCCAATTGGGTATGAAATTGCAACACTCTTTAAGGGCGTTTACAGCAAAAGACCGTCAAAACATCCGTCTTGTAGCGCAAAACTATCCTTTGACCGATTTTTATGATGTTGAAACATTGTTGACAGAACTTGGTATTGGCGAAGCATTGATAACCGTTTTGAATGAAAAAGGAATTCCAACACCGCTTGTACATACGATGTTGCGTCCGCCACAATCGCGTATGGATGTGTTGACAGACGACGAAATTGAGGATATACTGAGGGGGTCGAAAATCATCAAAAAATACAACGAAGTCATCAACAGAGAATCCGCTTTTGAGATTTTGACGACTAAATTGAGTCAAGCGGCTGAAGCACAACCTGCACCCAGCAGTCGTTCACAAAAAGAAGAACCAACGTTTGTGGAAAAAGCGATGAAAAACCCTTTTGTGAAACAGGCGGGTTCGCAAATTGTTAGAGAATTGACGCGGGGGTTGTTGGGCATTTTGGGTTTGGGTGGGAAGAAGAAGATTTGGTAAAGCCCGTCGTTCTACTTGACTTTGTACTCAAAAATGAATGAAGTTGAGCGTCCAATGATTGAAGTGGCGCACCCAATCAATTAAGAATAGGTCATTTAGTTGACCGAAGTTAATTTATGTTTGAAGCATAAAAAAAGGACAATAATTCTTTTATTTAATGTTTTTGTTTTGTGGAAGTCAATTAATTGATAATCAACCCATTAAAGACGCGGAGACTTGCTCAAAAAAGGGTAAAACAAAGTAAAAGCTGTTAGAATTATTTTTATTTTTTCTTTAAACAGCGTTTTTTTATAAAAAAACACGGAGAGAAATCCTTTATGCTGCCATCCTAAAATATCCTTTACATCCATCCTATCCTAATTCAAATAAAAAACTTGCAACAGAATGATTTCTGCTGCAAGTTTTTTTTATTTCAAAATAACACCGCTCCTAAATCGAGTGTATTCATTCTAATTTTTACCTTTGCCCCTTCAACTTAGTTAAAAATCAATTCATTATGAATAAAATACTCGTCGTTTTAGTCCTTCTCGGCAGCCTCATCGCTTGCCAGTCTTCTCAAAAATTTGTCAATAAAGATGTGCCGAATACACCCATGCCAGGCTTCAATACTGAGGGGTCTGATGCAAAGGCTATTGCCATTGCCGATGAGGTGATGAAAGCCTGTGGCGGACGTTATGCTTGGGATATGACACGTTATATAAGGTGGACTTTTTTTGGCAACCGCTCTTTGGTCTGGGACAAAACAAAGGAAAAAGTGAGGATTGATTTTCTCAAAAGCGATATGAAAATCCGTTTGGATTTGAAAAACATGACAGGTCGTGTTTGGAAAGACGGTATGGAGATGACGCAACCCGATTCTGTGAAAAAATACCTTGAACGCGGCAAAGGTACTTGGATAAACGACGCTTATTGGCTGCTCATGCCTTTTAAAATGAAAGATTCAGGCGTGACATTGAAGTATGTGGGTCAGAAAAAAAATGCCCTTGATGTGGAGTGCGATGTCGTCGAAATGACTTTCAAAAGTGTTGGCAATACACCTGACAACAAATATCATGTCTATGTCAATCCATCCAGTCACTTAGTTGTGCAATGGGATTATTATGCGAAAGCCACGAATGAGAAGCCGACCATGACGACACCTTGGGCGGATTACCGGGCTTTGGGTAATATTATGATCGCCCTCAATCGTGGAGAGAATAGCTCAATGGTACCCATCGGCGTTTATCGCAGTATGCCTGATTCTGTTTTTACATCGTTTAATGAGGTGGATTGGGCGAAGTTGAAATGATGATATTTTTTGACCACAGATGACACGGGTTTGACTGGTTTTCACTGATTTCTTTGTCATCCTCTAAGGAAATAAAAGAAATCAGTG
>JAYTMI010000160.1:0-3659 GCA_043728625.1 Saprospiraceae bacterium
AACGGATTGGTTTGCGATAAAAAAAGGCACGACGCAGAGTTATGCAGAAGCCATCAGACAAGGTTATTTTAAAACAAAAGTCCTCAACGAGTGGAAACGAATGACCGCTATGGACGTGAGCGATGTCTATTACGAGAAATTTTTAATCAATGGCAAAAGCGAAAGCCAGTTGTCTCAATTCAAAGCGGGGGATAAAGTGCGTTTAAGGGTGTCAAACGGTGGGGCTTCCACTTATTTTTGGCTCACTTATGCTGGTGGCAAAATGACCGTTGTGGCGAATGATGGCAACGACGTAGAGCCTTTGGAAGTGGATAGATTGATTATTGCAGTGTCTGAAACCTACGATGTGATTGTGACGATTCCTGCTGACAACAAGGTTTATGCATTTATGGCAACGTCCGAAGACCGCATCCGAAATGCGACTTTGTATTTGGGCGCAGGTGAGAAACAGGCTGCTACGCCTTTGCCGCGTTTGAAGTATTTTGATGGCATGGCAATGATGAACAGCATGATGGAAATGAACGGCAATTTGGACGACATGGGCATGAATATGTCGTTGAATCAAATGGATATGAATATTGTTATGTATCCCGAAATCACTGGTAGCCCCCTAACCCCCAAAGGGGGGACTAAAGCCAATATGCCCACAAACGGCGACCAATACAACAGTAACAAATTGTCGGACATTGTAACGCTGAATTATGCGATGCTGAAATCACCATACAACACAACGCTACCGAAAGATGCGCCTGTCAAAGAACTGAAATTTGTCCTATCGGGCAATATGAATCGTTATGTGTGGAGTTTAGACAATAAAGTGGTGTCCGAAGCAGATAAAATATTGATTAAAAAAGGAGAAAACATCCGCTTAGTTATTTATAACAATTCAATGATGCGCCATCCGATGCACTTACACGGTCATGATTTTAGGGTTCTGAATGGTCAAGGCGATAATGCACCCTTGAAAAACGTCATTGATATTATGCCCATGGAGACCGATACTTTGGAATTTAACGCCAATGTAGAAGGCGATTGGTTTTTTCATTGCCATATTTTATACCACATGATGAGCGGCATGGGTCGTGTTTTTAGTTACGAAAACCAAGCACCGAACCCATTAATTCCGAATCCCAAATTGGCACAACGTCAATTATTTGCCGATGATAAACGGTTTCATTTGATGATCAGTAATGATTTTGCAACCAATGGTAACGACGGAGAGTTGATGTACCAAAGCACCCGTTGGAGTATTGGTACGGAATGGCGTTTGGGATATCACGACAAGCACGGCTACGAAACAGAGACGCATATTGGACGCTATATTGGTAAAATGCAATGGTTTATGCCGTTTGTTGGCTTCGATTGGCGGTATCGGAAGTTGGGAATAGATGAACATGAAAGGAATTTGTTCGGTCAAATCAATACGAAGGACAATAGGCGGCTTTTCAGTGCGGGGTTCAATGCAACGCTGCCGATGTTGCTCATGTTTCAAGCCGAAGTCTATCACGACGGGAATGTGCGGCTACAATTGATGCGCGAAGATATACCTGTTTCAAAACGTTTACGTGCAGGTTTTATGATCAATTCTGACAAGGAGTATATGGCTGATTTGCGCTATATTCTAGCACGAAATATATCTGTCAGAACGCATTATGACAGTGATATGGGTTTTGGGGTTGGTTTGACGATGAATTATTGATGTGAGGATACCCCCCTCAGTATTTTGAAGTTGTTTAGACAACAAGGTATAAAATTGTGTCAATCATAAAGCATGAATGCCATATAAAGGCACATTTGTCAGCCATTCTTGCACTCGAAAACGGCTCATTGAGGTGCGAATAGCCATGTTTGGCTGGTATTTTTCTACAAAAACCTTTAAACTTTTTGATTTAAGATTTTCTTCAGCTTTTACTTCAATGGGTATAATGTCATTTTGTGATTGAAGCAAAAAATCAACTTCGGCAGTAGCATTTGAGGCAACCCTAAAACTCAAATTTACATTTTTCTGAATGAAAATGCTTTTTAAAAGTCAAAATGCTTGACTATCTCTTTGATCATCAAGCGTTTGTGGGGTTTGTACCTTATCGAATTTTTACAGATTTTTATTTTTGAAAGAAAAAAAGTGATTCAATGCGCTATATTTGGCGGAATAGGGGTATTTTGCTCTACATTCCGCCAAATATAATAAAATGACATGAAAAATATACTGATTGGACGCTTAAAGGAAAGGGAAGTGCTATTGAAGGCACTCCATTCACACAGTGCATTTGACGGGTTCAACCTCAAAATATTTTGTTGATTTAAAATAGTTAAACTCAAAAAAAGGATGCTCAATGGACAGTATTAACAGTCCTTTTGGCTTCAAAACCCTATAAAACTCCTTGAATGTCGAAGTCCAATCTGGGATATAGTGCATCGCTAAAGCGCAAAGCACCATGTCAAAAGATTCATTTTCGAGTAATTCGAGTGGATTGCTCAAATCGTGTACGAAAAAAGTATCGATACCTTTATTTCGTTCTTTCGCCAATTCAATCATGCGCGGGCTTATGTCAAATCCTGTTATTTCTGCCCCTCGTGCCAGCAGTATTTCGGCATATTTTCCGGGACCACAAGCGGCATCGAGAACGGATTTCCCTTTCATCATTCTCGTTTATTTGATAATTATAGATGTTTTGAAAAGCAAAATTAAGCCTTCTTTGTGTTGAAACATTCATTTTAGCACGACTATCTCACCCCCTCAGTATTTTTAGTGTTTGAACTCAATTTTCCATGAATTTTCATTGATTAATGGCTGAATATTATAATTTGTCAAAAAAAATGTGTAACTTGTAACTTTAAGAAACGAAACCAAAACTACTGATAACAGTAGCTTTTATACATTAACAAAAACATATAATATATGCTAATTCAATTTAATACAGACCATAATATACATGGTCGCGAAGCACTTGAAGCCAAATTCTCAACAATAATCTTAGAAGGGCTAAACAGATTTAGCAGTCAAATGACACGCGTGGAAGTGCATCTTTCAGATGAAAACGCTAATAAAAGTGGGCTAAACGATAAACGTTGTTTGCTTGAAGCACGCCTTGAAGGTATGCACCCTATCGCCGTTTCACACCATGCTGACAACCATGAATTGGCAGTAAAAGGAGCGATTAACAAGTTAAAAACGTCAATAGATAGTAAAATTGGGCATTTGAGAAATCATTAATCCCTTTTTTAGACATTACGATATCAAAATACTGAGGGGGGCAATTTACGAATTGCACCCCCTCAGTATTTTAGCAAAAAGAGGAACCTTTCATCACCTCAAATCCAAACCTCGCAGTTTCGGTGCTTTTATCCACGCCGTTGTCACCACAACCATCGTCATCACACCACCAAAAACGACGGCGGGTACTAAACCCATCAGCCGTGCAGTTGCACCTGACTCAAATGCGCCTAATTCATTGGACGAACCAATAAACAGGCTGTTAACAGCCGAGACACGTCCACGCATTTCATCAGGCGTAAACAGTGAAACGATGGTGCCCCGAATGACCATACTGACATTGTCAAAGAAACCCGTTCCCGCCAACATGATGAGCGAAAACACGAAATTATGTGATAAAGCAAACAAAATAGTACAAATGCCAAAGCCCCCGACTGAAATCAAG
>JAYTMI010000161.1:0-2695 GCA_043728625.1 Saprospiraceae bacterium
AATTCAAGCAATTGATCAACCAAACGCAAAAGGCGATTAGAATTTTTGCGAATGAGTTGCAAGGTGCTGCGGGTCTCTTTGGCATCGTTCGTTTTACGGTGCAACAAGTCTTCTGTCGGAGTCAATATCAGACTGAGGGGGGTGCGAAATTCATGTGAAATGTAGGAGTAAAAGCGCAATTTCTCTTCCGTCGCTTTACGGGCTTGTTCTGACACTTCTTCAATTTTATTTTTCTGCTCTAAAATGGCTTGATTTTGAGCCGCTAACATTTGATTGGACAACTGTTTTTCTCTGAAAAGATAAAGTAAAATAGCACCCAACAATACCACGATTGACAATAAAATACCGACAAAATACAATCTGGCTTTTTGCGAAGAATAGGTTCTATTGAGTTCACCCAGTTTAAGTTCTTGACGTTCCGCACTTTCCTGCAGACTATTCACTTTCTTCATTTGATTATGAAGAATATTGGCATTGTCGCTATTAATAACAATGGTTTTTAAATCATTTTGCTTGTCAAATGACCCTTTATTCAGTATGGTCAAAGCCAATCGAACTGCCTCTGCGCCCCCAGTAGGATACAATAATGAGGCATTCAAAACACCTTCTTCAACGGCTTGAATACCGCGTCCTGTTCCCGGAATGCCATCAATACCGACAAAAAACAAATCTTTTACTCTGCCTTGTTCTTGTGTGACTTTATAAGCTGTTTCTGCTAAAAGATCGGTGTGTCCAAAAATGACATTGACTTCTGGATGCTTGTGCAATATGTTGGGTAAATGATTGGTAATATCGTCTAAACCATTGACCGTTTCCAAAGAATCTACTATTTTAAGCTTGGGCGACCCGTTGACAGCATCCCTAAATCCCCGATTTCGTTCCGTAGCGGGCGAAATAGTCATTTGCAATTTTATCTCAATAATATTACTGGGGCTTTTCATTTGGTTAGCGATGTATTTCCCTGCGGTTTTTCCAATTTCGTAATTATTCGCACCGAGAAATGCCGTATAGAGTTCAGAATCTGTTTTGCGGTCAATCAAAATAACGGGAACACCCGCTTTGTAAACTTCTTCAATGACAGGAGTCAGCGGCTTTGCTTCGTTGGGTGAAACAATAAGCAAATCAACCTTTTTTTTCACCAATTCTCGAATTTGCTCTATTTGTTTTTTGCTGTTGTTATCCGATATCAGCGTTTCCAACTTCACTTCCGGGTGAAAAGCTAATTCTCTTGCCATTTCATTATTCATCACATCGCGCCAAGGGTCGTCGCAACATTGTGAGAAGCCGATTTTATACTTTGTTTCAACGGTATCTTGTTGACAACCGCATAGAAAAATCAAAAAGATAAAAATGCTGTATGGCAGACGTTTGAACATTTCAGTTGTTTTTTGATGGTAATAATGGTGCAAAGTAAGTATAAATCATTTAGTCGAAGTCCTGTCCCTTGCCAAAAAGCAATAATTTATTACAGAACGAAATACCTTTTTTACCCCCTCAGTATTTTGTTGGTTTGAACTATAAAATTGTCCTTACATGGATAATTAAAATTTCAATTGTAACAACACTTATAAATTGCTCGTTTCAAAGTTGAAAATAAATTCTTATCATTTGTTTTTTTTAAAAAATTTATATGTTTTACCTTTATTTGTGTAAAATTTCGGACTTCTCATCATCTCCTTTTCGTCCGATTTACTCATAAACTTATAAAAACTAATTTAAAAGCAATCCTAGATGAAGCACTTTACTGTTCTCTTACTTACTTTTTTCTCTTTCGTTTCACTTAATGCCCAAGAACAAGGAACGGGTATGATTTTCGACCCACCAACACTGAGGGGTATCCCATACAAAGCGAAATTGACTGCAAGCAGTTATGGAAAAATGCCTGCTTCGGCTTCCTTAGAAAAATATTGCCCAACGGCGGGCAATCAAGGACAATACAGTACCTGCGTCGCATTTGCCGTCGGCTATCATTTGCGGACTATTTTGTATGCTAAATCGGAAAGTGAACCTGATGCCAACGGCAAGGTGAGTCAAGCAAACCCCAATGCAAAAATCTTTTCGCCCACATATATATATGAGCAGATAAAAGACAAAGGCGATAAAAACTGTCAAGGCGGCTTAAATCCAGTTAACGCTTTTGAATTACTGAAAACATCAGGCGTTTCAACCCTTGCGAAGCAACCATATAGCTGCGGTTCTTCTGTTAGTTCTGATGCGAAGCGCGAAGGCATGGATTTCCGTATCACAGATTATCAAATTCTCTATTATCCAGACGAAGAAGAGGACGATATCAAGGTTCTTTCAGTCAAAAAAGCTATTTCTGAAGGCTATCCGTGCATGTTGGGCTTCATCGTTGCAAAGAGTTTTTACAACTCAAAAGGTGAAGTTTGGCGGGAAGAAAAGTCTGATGATGGACCAACAGGTCAACACGGACGACATGCTATGTGTGTCGTCGGCTATGACAACAATAAATATGGCGGCTCTTTTAGGGTCTTAAACTCTTGGGGTACAAGTTGGCGAGACAATGGTTATGTGTGGATTCCCTACAAAGATTTTGCAAAATATTCTCTTTTAGCAATTCAAGCATACGCACCGCCCAAAGCAACCCCCTCAGTAATTACGCCTAAACCGAACAATAATAAGCCCGAGCCTGTGAAACCAGAGCCTGTTAAACCGACACCAGAGCCTGTTAAAC
>JAYTMI010000162.1:0-6649 GCA_043728625.1 Saprospiraceae bacterium
AGTAGTTCAGAAGGATTGGCGAAAATATTGGGCTTTTATGGCTTCTTTTTGCTTGTAGATATGGGCGTTTCGTTGCTCGGTTTTTGGTTTGAAGGCGAAAAGAAATGGAAAATATTATGGCTCATTCCGCAGCGTTTGGTCTATCGGCAGCTGATGTATTGGACACTTTTTAAAGCCATCAGACGAGCTGTAAAAGGCGAAAGTCAATCATGGGGCGTATTGAAACGGACAGGGAATGTGAAAGCAGTGGAATCATAAGTAGGACGTAAATCGAAAACGTTGGCAAGTTTAAAACCCTGCCGACGTTAGTAGATGTTAGCATGAATTAAATGCGACTTAATTTTTATTGGATTGTACGCCTCCGCCGGTCATAATCACCCTTTTAATCGTGCCATCTTTATTGTAATACAAGTAATCAATGCTTCCAGTGTAGATATAAACTTTGTCTTTATACACTAAAGCTGCAGGGTCGGCAGTGAATTTAATGTGTAAAAACAGGTTTGCCGTTGGCATGAATGACGGTGTCTTTTTGAGCTTTTGCTGAAAGCAGCACAAATAAAAAGGCGCATGACATTAAAGACAACTTTGTTGTTTGGCTTATCATTCTATTGTTTTGAGTTTTTTAAATCACTGCATTTTTACTTTTATAACCGAAAACGAATACGGGGCAAGCGTCAAAGCCACTGTTTTCCCTTTTACATCAATTGTTGTTTCAGTCGGTGCAATTACTGAGGGGGTGTCCAAAGAGTTGACCGCTTCGAGGTTGTCGTGTTTTAAGACAATCAATTGCGCTTTGGCATTAGGCGTTTTATTTCCTTCCAATTTGACTGCTGCTGTTTGCGCTTTTCCGAGGGTATTGACGATTTTTATAATCAACTCGCCTGTGTTTTTATCGTGGGTTGCGGAAGCGTATAGGCTGTCTTGACCTGTTGCGGGTGCATTGTTTTTGTAAATCATCTGTACGACTTGTGTGCCTTCATTCGTCGAATACAGTTTTTGAACTTGATAATTGGCAGTACCATAAGACCTTAAATTGTCCACCCAAATCAAATTGGGTGTCCATTGCCAACCGTCAATATGGGCAAAAAGGGGCGCATAAGAAGCCATATTCACGACATCGGCATTGCGTTCCAAACCTGTCAAAAACGCTGCTTCTGCAATGGCAGTCCGCCAATTGTTTTTGTTATTAACGCTCACGGTATGGTCACTTTGTCCCGCATATTCGCCTGCAAAAACCTTTGATAGGCTGTTGCGGTCATATTTATCGTAGCGATGGGCATTGTCCAAAAACCACTGCGGTGTGCGGTAGTAGTGTTCATCAATAAAATCGGCTTTCATGCTGCGCAATGCACCATTGAGATAGTCAAAACGCTCGCCACTTGGGTCTGTGCCACTGCTGCAAACGAGCTTGAAATCGGGGTATTTGCTTTTAATCGCTTTTTGAAAAATTTTCAAACGATCAAGGTATTGTGGTCCCCAGTTTTCATTGCCTACGCCCATCATTTTGAGGTTAAAAGATGTGGGATGACCCATTTTTGCACGGACTGAACCCCAAGTTGAGGTCGCTGAACCGTTGGCAAATTCAATCAAATCGAGGGCATCTTGCACATAAGGGTCGAGTTCGTCCAAGTTCACCATTTCGGCTGAATTGAACTGACATGCCATACCACAGTTCAAAATCGGCAAAGGTTCTGCGCCAATATCTTCTGCAAGTTGGAAATATTCAAAGAAGCCTAAACCGAATGTTTGGTAATAATCAGGCGTTGGGCGATGCGCAAATTCATTGTTCCAACGATTGATAATCAATTGCCTGTCTTCGACAGCACCAACCGTTTTCTTCCATTGATAACGTTGTGAAAGGTCGTAACCTTCAACAATACAGCCACCTGGGAAGCGCATGAATCCAGGCTTTAAATCCGCTAACAGTTGAATCATATCTGCCCGCAAACCGCCTTTGCGCCCTTTCCAAGTATCCGACGGAAACAGCGAAATAATGTCCAAATCCACAGTACCTATACCTTCAAACCAGATATTGAACTTGCCTTTGGCAGCCCCCTGAGTGGTTGTGAAACTTGTTTCACCTTTCACCCATTTCTCCCCCTCAGTAGCCCCAAAATTCATTTCGCCTCGACCTATAACTACGTCCTTTTCATTGACCAATTCAAGGTGTGCTTTAACATTCGAAGATGTTGCACGATAGAAAGCGGAAAAATCGTAACGCAATCCTTTTTTAATACCCATGCCTCTAAAACCTTCATTTTGTAAGCCCAAATCGCCTTTTTTATGGTTATTCAATGCGACATGCACGTAACGAGGGTTATTGACATGGTTACCTCGACGGGTCAAAATTTGGAATTCTTTCTCTCCCGCAACTGTTTTTTGCCAATAATACTGCCCCGTATCGCTTTTCGTTGTTTTGATTGTCCAACCCATCATAGGTTTTAAGAACTCGAATGAACGGTTTTTGATCAATTCGGCATAAATGCCACCGTCTGCACCGAGGTTGATGTCTTCAAAAAAGATACCCCACATGGTTGGTTGTACATCGGCAACGGATTTGTCGGTTTTGACTGTGAAAGTGGCTGGGTTTTGGGCATTTGCCCACATATTTAGACAAATGAAGAGCAGTAATAGATGTTGTTTTTTCATAAAAAAATAGAAGTTAGATTAGTTATTTATTCCACAATAGTGGAACTCTTGTTATTTAGAACTGTGAATATAAGGCATAAAATCAAAAAGGGCATCATCTGAATAAAGATGATGCCCTTGAACTAAAAAAATATGACATGTGAAATAGTTTGACTATTGTTTTAACACTTTTACATTCAAGCCGATTTTAGGCGGACAGATGAAAAGCAATCCAAAGTTTTGATTGGTGACAACACCTGTTGACATGGTTGCAGACAAAGCCGTAGGCGATGTCGGTGACCAACTTGGCAGTGTTGTTGGCGTAACATCATTGACATTGTTGTTGTCATCCAATATCAAACAATAGTCGCCACCTAATGCATTATTGAATTGATAATTGCCTGTATTGGCATCTGCAACCGCTACATCAATAGCGACCGTCCCGCAGTTAATGCCTGTTTTTTGTACCAATTTTACATAAACGATTTTTCCAATGCTCGGTTCACCACTATTGAGCGAGCCATTGCCATTATAGTCTTGGAAAACCGTTCCTGAAATTGTCCCAACAGGCGGCTGTTGTATCGTAATGTATGCCGTAGCTGTATCGCAACCCGTTGCATCACAGACATTATAAACGAAATGATCTGTACCGACAAAATCAAGCGCTGGCGTATAAGTAAATGTACCATTGTTATTGAACACCACTGTACCATTTTGTGGATTTGTCAACTTCGTATATGTCAACGCATCGTTTTCTGGGTCGTGGTCATTTGTTGCCACGCTGCCCGAAACAGGTGTGTTTTTCAACGTCGTTTTGGCATCATCCATAGCAATAGGCGGATCATTGGGTAAACCTAAATTCGGTAAAACTTCTACTATTACGGTTGCTGTATCACATTTGGGCGGCAGTTGATTATCACATACGGCGTATTTAAAGCTGTCAATCCCTACGAAACTTGGATTTGATGTGTATGTCACCGTCCCATCGGGATTGTAAACCACAGAACCATTAACAGGCGAAGTCACTGCCGTTGGATTACTGAGGGGGTCGCCATCAGGATCAAAATCATTCGCTTTGACCACAATCACGACGGGCGTATTGACAGGCGTTTGCGTTGCATCGTTATTGGCAATCGGTTTTTCATTGTCAAATGTGGCAGGCGGCAAAACCTCAATCGTTACGCTTGCTGTATCGCATTCGGCAGGTGAACCACTATCACAAACTTGATACGTGAATATATCTGTTCCTACGAAATTAGGGTTTGGTGTATAAGTATAAGTTCCGGTTGGATTCAAGACAACTGAACCATGTGTTGGGTTACTGACGGGTGTTGGATTGACAACCAATACCGTTCCCTCAGGGTCTTTATCATTGGTTAATACTTGACCTGAAACAGGTGTATTCATCAAAGTATTGTTAATGTCTGCTGTTGCCACAGGCGGATCATTGACAGGTGTTACATTGATGTAAACAATAGCCGTATCGCACAATATAGGTGTTCCAAGGTCGCAAACTTGATAGATTAAGGTATCTAAACCTGTATAATTGAGGTCTGGAGAATAGGTGATGACACCATTTGTTGGGTTAACAGATGTTGAACCATGCTTTGGTTGTTCTGTAATGGTTACTGTTGTAGGGTCAATATTCGTATCTGGGTCTGTATCATTGAGCAATACATCAATGCCGATAGGTGTATCTTCAAGTGTTGAAACACTATTGAAATTGGCTACGGGCGGCGAATTACAAACGGGTGGCGAAAGCGTTTCCGATTTTGTTGCTGTACAACTATTCGCATCTGTAACCGTCAAATTGTAGGTATTTGCTGTTAGATTAGTGCGATCTTCGGCATTACTCGTACCCGCTATATCAGCCCAATCATAAGTATAAGGAGCTGTGCCGCCTGTGACAGTAACATCAATCGCACCATTTGCAAGACATGTAATGGCTGTAACATTTGTCGAAATATTCAAGGCACTTGGTTGCGTAATGGTTGTGGCATTTGTCGCCGAACAACCGTTGCCATCGGTTACAGTCACCGTATAAACACCTGCTGCGAGGGCTGCTCTATCTTCTGTGATGATGCCGCCGCCCCAATCATAGCCGAAAGGCGCAGTACCACCTGTAACGGTTAGATCTATGGCACCAGTCATTGCGCCATTACATAAAACATCGGTAGAGGTTTTACTCAAAGCGGGTACTTTGACTGTTACAACTTGACTGCACATGACCGAACAACTGCTTAAAACAGTCGTCAAAGAGAGTGTATATGAGCCAGTTGCTCCTGCATCAACCGTGACGGTTTGGGCGTTTGTGGCACTGGTTATTGTTCCGTTACCAGATATTGACCATGAATAACTATCATATCCAACGGGACCCGCATAAGAATGACCTGTTGACGACGTACACACATTTGTTGCACCTGTAATCGAGCAAACAGGTGTTACAGGCAAAGCGGCAGAACTACTATCCGTTTGATTACCAGACCACCAGGTATTGATTGTATTTAAGTCACCAAAAGCTTGGATTGTCCATTTATGAGCAGGAGGGGCAACACCCGTAACGACATCAGATGTTGGTTCGCCCGAACCCGAAGCCGAAACAATGTTGGTATCATCATACCGCAGTTTAATGGTATGTGAAGGACTCGGTGTCGGGCGTATAGACGAGACATTGAAACCCATGGGGTTAAATTCCACATCATAAACGGGGAAATGGACTAAACCTTGAATGTAGGTCAAGTAAATCGGCACGGGGACATTGCTCGCTACGGTCGCACCCAAACCATTTTTGCCATCCCAAGATAAGCACCGTTTATATGGAGGAGATTCGCTACCTCCAGGGGTTATGGTTTCATAAAGTAAAACATCGGCTGTGCCAGGGTCATATATGCCTGCACCCGATGTGGCATTAAAATCTAAGAGAACCTGCACTAAACCAGATATTGTCGTTGAATAGGAAATACATTTTGTCGAATTCCCCGTACAATTTAGGACAAACGGCGTTTGCCCAATGGCACCGACGATTCCCGAAGGATAAACTGTTATGTCAGGATCATTTAAAAACAGCTTATATTTAGCCAGCGCATTATTTGCATTGGGGACTGATTTGCGATCATTTGTGATATTTCCAGTATTCGCAGCGCCATAGGAATTGAAAGCTAAATTGAATGATAATCCACGAAAACCTGAATTTAAAAAATCCACCTTGTTAACAAATCCATCATCAGCATAAGTATAGATATGCCCATTGAATGGACGGTCAAAATAGGTGTAGGTAGGATCTGTGCCATGACTAATAGATGGTGTGCGGAACGACCATTTTTTCGACCAAATCCGACCGTCAAGTGCAACAGGCGTTGAACCAGTTGACACCGTGATATCCCAATATTTGATGGCAATAGAGGCAGCCGTGGCATTATTAGTAGGACTATCACTAAATTCTACATAGTAGTCACCCGAAGGCGCACCCACAGCAGGCGTATAGGTGAAAGGGGTATAACCCGACCCGCCGACAATCGGTGCAGGACCTGCATTAGCTAAAGCCCACGTATTGGCATTCGCAGTAGAAGCATCTATTATTTGTGGACCAAAAACGATGTTGCCGGTGGCATCTTTTACTCTAAAATAATAGGCTGTGGCAATCAAGTTGCCATCTGCCGCATTACTTGTCGAAGCCTGTTGTGAAAAGCCGAAATAGACCTTTTCTGTAGTCGGGTCAGAGATGTGTATGTGCAAACGGCTATCGGCAACGGCATTATAACCTGCAAACGTACCATAAACAGTTGCACAAGTGTATAACATCGTTACATCGGTGCTTGCGGGAGCCAGCTGTTTGATACCTTCTGCCTTTGTATGTGTGATGGATGCTGCAAAAAGTAAAAAACAAATAACCCATTTCGCAACTATATGTGAAGAGTTATTCCCTAGAATAGAATTGTAAATTGGCTGAATTGTAAAATTCGGATTCATTAAAATTGCGTTTTTGTCGTTTAAATGGCAAGTGATGCACTCCAATAGTAGT
>JAYTMI010000163.1:0-4317 GCA_043728625.1 Saprospiraceae bacterium
AAAACTTCATAATGTGTTGATTTTTCGAGCTTTGTGATGTGTGCAATTTCTGGCGGTCCGAGGGCATGAAGTTTGAGGTTGGGATACAGTTGCTTCAAATTTTTGAATAAATCAACATAAAAAGCCAAGCCTAAATCGGGATGATGCCCACCTTGCAAAAGCAATTGTTCACCGCCAAATTTGAAGGTTTCTTCAATCTTTACTTTATATTCTTCAATCGTTGTGATGTACGATTCGGCATGATTGGGGCGGCGATAAAAATTGCAAAACTTACAATTCGCATTGCACACATTGGTCGTATTCGAATTACGGTCAATAATCCAAGTCACCTTATTATGAGGCACTTGTATTTGTCGCAAACGATTAGCGACATACATCAACTCTGTTGTCGGGGCATTTTCAAATAAAAAAACGCCTTCTTCGGCGGTCAAATGCTCAAATTTCAAGGCTTTTTTAAGCAAATTGGCTATATCCATCTATGATTTATGATTTTTTTCAAAAAAATACTGAGGGGTGTCTTATTGCAAAACAAAAGTACAAAACTATGGTTGCAAACTTTCAAAAAAAAATGAAAGTTAGGTACTATTAAAGAAACGTTTTCTATTTTCATAGATCAAAAATTTCTAAAAATTTCATTTGATTCCATAAAAAAGATTATTTTTGTTACAAATAGAGATAAAATGGAGACATTAACTGCTTTTATTGATAAAATATATACAGTCGAAGAATACTTTGAGTTGGAACGTCATTCAGATGTACGACATGAATTTGTTAATGGTAAACTATACGAAATGCCGGGAGAAAGCAAAATTGCCAATAAAATTGCTGGCAATATCTATATCGAATTACGCCGTATTTTTGATGATACCGAATCCGATGTTTTTCAACATGATGTGAAAATGGTGGTTCGAGACGGTAAAATCTATCGTTATCCCGATGTTGTTGTCGCTGCGGATGGCTCTTCCGAGGATGACCTTTTTCACTTGCGTCAACCCATAATAGCTGTTGAGGTTTTTTCAGAAGACTCGGAGCATAGGGATAATGTTATAAAATTGCGTGAATACACGGCTATTTCGACCATGAAATATTACTTAACGGTCTCGCAAGACGAGGTTTTTGTTCAATTTTTTTATCGCAATGGTGGTGGCAAATGGCAAAGTACTTTTTATGATGATATTGATGAAGTTATTGATTTGCCTTTATTTAATATGACGCTTTCGATGAGACAAATTTATCATAAAATCAAATTTCCACAATCAAAACTTTAAAGTAAAATAAATTTTTACCCCTCAGTATTTTTATCTTTTTTAACATTTGCTTTATGCCAATAAACCATATCTAATATTTTCTTATTGCTCAATAAATCTACTTGTAAATCATTTTTAGTATCAATATCCTTTATTTTTTCTCTAAGATTATTGATATTATTAGCATTGGAATTCCACTTTTCATAAGCTGCATTAATACAAAAGAAAGCAATTAAAAAGCTTTCTCTTTTCAAATCGAAATAATCTTTTATCGGATTATCTAATGCACAATATTCATTTGGTTTAAAAGTATGTAATAATTTTGCAAAAAAGGAACTTAATTCTTTAGACTTAAATGTTTCTTTATGTTTTATTTGTGCTTTTGCAAAATAATTAAAGAATAAATCATGGATATTATCTTCATTTATTAGTTTTATAATATTTTCTTTATTTTCTGTTAAATAATCTAAATATTCATTGCTAATTCCTTGTAATGAATATTTAATTTTAAATTGTGAAAAGAAAGCTTTTTCATTAAAATTATTAGGTTTTTTTAATGAATTACTACTCCCAGTATCTACTAAAAGTGTTAAATAAAATTTATGAAACTTAACATAACCGTTATCTTTTACGTTTTTAATTGGCAAATATGGAATAATATGATTATTCACAATATCTTCAATAGATTTAAAATCTTCATTAATTATTGTTAAAACATCTTCTTGTTTTCTTAAAAGGTATTTTTTTATATTTTCCATAAAAGATGATATTTTTTTATTTTATAAAGAGTAATGTTTTACGTCCATTTCGCCGTAGCAATCATCGCCTTCGGATAATTCACACCTAATTTTAAGCAACAACCGACTTGTTCTTCTTCAGTCAAAGTATCAGGGCGATGTATTTTTTCAATCGGTACTTTCTGCAATTCAGGCAACCACAATTTCACATAATCACCTTTGGCATCATAGCGATTTGCTTGACTTAAAATATTAAAATAACGGTCTTCCCGCGGGTCATTACCGACACCTGCAAGGTACATCCAATTGACATAATTGCTGCATGGATCATAGTCAACTAATTGACTTTCAAACCATTCTGCACCCATTATCCAATTAATATTTAAATCTTTTATTAAAAAACTGGCGACATTTTGACGACCTCTGTTGGACATGAAACCCGTCGTATTCAGCTCGCGCATATTGGCATCAATGAAAGGAATGCCCGTTTTGCCCTCTGCCCAAATACTAAAAAGTCGCTCATCATTGTGCCATTTTTTATCAGGTTTACCAGTCAAACCACCGATTTTAAAAATAGCGTCTTCATGTTTTTTGCCAACAAGTCGAAAATAATCACGCCACAGCAATTCAAAAAACAGCCAATATGTCGAGCGATTATCACCCCGTTCTGCTTCGTATTTTTTTAATTCATGGTAAATCGTTTTAGGCGACAGACAGCCTTGACCTAAATAAGCTGAAAACTTAGAAGAATAGTCACCACCAATCATCTCATTGCGTGTTTCTTCATAGTTTTTGACCAAATTTGTATCCCAGAGGTAATATTTCAAGCGTTTCAAGCCTTCTGTTTCGCCTCCTCGAAAAGGTAAAACAGCCCTTTCATCGTTTTCAAAATTAGGAAAACCAAAATCTGAAACAGTTGGAATTTCACCCATTTGAAGATCAAAACTTGTGTTGCCAATCATATTTGGTGTAGGAAAAGGCTCTCTAACAGGTGTAATACGCTCTACTTCTTTGCGATATTGTGAAAAAGTATCGGGCGTATGATTGACAGGAAACGGCAAATCGGCTGTGTGATACAGCATTTTGCCACGACAATAGCGCAACTCTTGACCAATTCGCCACAATTTTTGTTCTAAATTGTCTTGAACGTGCAACTCCTCTGCAGTTCTCTCACGGTTACAAAAGACCCAAGACGTTTTGGCTTGTTGGGCTATTTCGAAGACAATATCTTCGGGTTTGCCGATGCGCACATACAATTCTGAACCTCGATTTCTAAGGTTTTGCCTTAAATCCACAAGGCTCTCAAGGATAAAACGCAGCCGAAATTTGCTCGTTTTAGGAAATCCAAAAGACGTTTTACCCCGAAAAACACGCTCATCAATGACATAAATCGGAATCACCTCATCAGCATTTCTCATCGCATCTTGCAACGCTTCATTATCGTGCAATCTCAAATCGTTGCGAAACCACACTATGGCTCTCTTATTTTTCATAAAATAATGGTTTACGTTTTTTAATGTCCTTTTGTCCTGCAATTTTAACAAATGCTTTGTTTTAAAGTTGTTTTTATGAGCAAAAATTGAAAGAAAGGTTAAGTTTTTAAAGCTATTATTACTGAGGGGGCGAAAAGATCAAAGATGATATTAATTTTGCTTAAACATTTTTGGAACTAATTCTCTGTCAAAATCGTTATTAAGCATTATTAACACATCAATAACGCATTAAATCATGGAATTAGACATTTTAAAAAAAGAACTCACCTATCGTACTTCAAGAAGCGGAGGCAGTGGTGGTCAAAATGTCAACAAAGTGGAAACAAAAGTTGAAACGATGTTAGATATTACAGCATCATTAGCTTTTACGGATGATGAAAAAGAATTGATTTTCAATAGATTAGAAAATCAAATGTCAAAAGAAGGTATTCTCTCGGTTGTCAATCAAACCGAACGTTCCCAATTAGCGAATAAATTATTGGCTGAAAAGAAACTGATTCGTTTAGTTGAAAAGGCTTTGAAACAAGACCCCGAACGAAAACCTTCAAAAACGCCCCCCTCAGTATTGAGGGCGCGCGCAAAAGAAAAACGAAAGCAAGGCGAAAAAAAAGCCACGCGCAAAAAGGTCAGACCTGATGATACAGGTTCTGACCTTTTTTCTTTTTAATGATTGAATGATTATGCCTTATCTTTACGCCTCAAAAAAATAAATTTATGTCTTCACCTGCACAACACTACGCACAAGCCGAAACCCACTACGAATCGTTGCGCCAAAAACAAGCACAAAAAGCCAATATCATTGCTGCTTTGCGATTAATAACGATGTTAACCTTGTTGGCA
>JAYTMI010000164.1:0-1644 GCA_043728625.1 Saprospiraceae bacterium
AGTAATAATTCACCATTTTGGCTTTTTTGACCATTTTCATCAACGATTTTCGTTTCAACATAAAAATTGGGGCGACCAATTGAGCCTTTCT
Source organism: Saprospiraceae bacterium (assembly GCA_043728625.1). Lineage (GTDB taxonomy): Bacteria > Bacteroidota > Bacteroidia > Chitinophagales > Saprospiraceae > JAAFJT01. The sequence goes on from JAYTMI010000164.1 coordinate 92, forward strand.
TACGCACCGCATCGTCTTGATGCAGCGATGTCAAATTCGGTCCAACCTCCGTCATGCCATAGCCTTGTCGTATCATCACGCCTTTGGTTTGCCATTTTTCAATCAATGGAATCGGCATCGGTTCACCTCCGACAATGATATAATGCAGATGTGGAAACGTGGCTTGTTCAAATGCGGGCAAGTCGGCTATCATTTTCAACATGGTTGGAACACCCATAAAAATGGTGCATTTTTCATCTTGCAAAAGCTGTAAAACGGCTGCGGGTTCAAACTTTTTCAGCAAACAGGTATAACCGCCATGATGCAAAAAAGGCGTTAACAAAACGTTCCAACCGCCTGTATGAAAGGGCGGCATCACATTCAAAGTACGGCTTTCTTGATTGACGATTAAACTCATCGCCGTATTGATACTGTTCCAAAACAGCATTTTATGGCTATAAATGGCCCCTTTCGGAAAGCCCGTTGTCCCACTTGTATAGAGTATGAACGCAGGATCGTTTTCGTCTAAAACAACATTTTCTAAAAATGTATTTGTTTGATTATCAGTATCTTGTGTAATAATACCTAGCTTTTCCATCGAAACCACCCCCTCAGTATGGAGCAGTAATTGTTCAAATTTTTCTTCACAAAAAATCAATTTTGGTTCAGCATCTTTCAACAAATAAGCTATTTCTGCGGGCGACAAACGATAATTCAGCGGCACGATGATAAAACCTAATTTTTGAGCTGCACAAAATAGAGCGACATATTCCAAACTGTATTCCGCTAATACGGCTACTCTGTCCCCTTTATTTATCGCATAATGATTGTATAAAAATTGGGCAATATGTGTTGCCCATGTATTGAGTGCTGCATAACGCAACTCACGCCCTGTTTCATACTCTTTCAGCGCGATTTTATCGGGGCTATACAAAGCCCATTTTGCTGCCCAATCTTGTTGTATAACCTTCATTTTCAAATAGTTATTAAAATTTCACGACTAATGCGGCAAATGCCAAACCACCGCCCGAGCCGATGAACATACCCACATCTCCAGCATGAATATTACCGCTTTCCATGCGTTGATTCAAAGCAATCGGTATCGCTGCCGAACCTGTATAACCATAGTTGTGCATAATCGTTTCAGCGCGGTTGCGCGGTGCATTTAAGCGGTCAAGCGTTGCCCAAATCGCATTGATATTAATTTGTGTCATAAAAAAATGGTCAAGTTGAGCAGGTTCAATATCGAGTTGCTCACACAAGTCTTGCGCCATCATTGTCCACATATCGGGGTTGAGCTCGTTTGGAAACCGTTTGACAAATTTCAATAAATGGTCTCGTCTTTCAAACACCCCCTCAGTAATAGGCATTTTTGTTGCGCCGCCATAAATGCCCATCCAGTCATAAAATTCGCCTTTTGAGATAAGTTTTGAGGCTAATACACCTCTTTTTGTTGGATTAATTTCTCTTTTTAAAATCACTGCTCCTGCGCCATCGGCAAACAGCGTGACCGTTTTTTTATCGTCTTTATTCAAATATTTACTCATCGCATAAGCGCCAATGACCATAACATA
>JAYTMI010000165.1:0-2979 GCA_043728625.1 Saprospiraceae bacterium
GTCAACACTACTTATGCCTGAACCGCCTGTTGTGAATCTTATAACAAAGCCCTCAAAGCCCCATACACGTTGGGACTATCTTGACCAATTGGAGTCAGAGTCTATCCATATTTTACGCGAAGTGGCGGGTCAATTTGAGCGTCCAGCTTTGTTGTTTTCGGGCGGCAAAGACTCGATAGTGTTGGCACATTTGGCACTGAAAGCCTTTCGTCCAGGGAAGTTCCCTTTTCCGTTGGTTCACATTGATACGGGGCATAATTTTCAAGAAGTCCTTGATTTCCGCGACAAATTGGCTTTTGAGTTTGGCGAAAAACTCATCGTTCGTCAAGTGTCGGATTCTATTAAAAAACATCGTTTGCAAGATGCGAAAGGCAAATTTCCAAGTAGAAATGCGTTACAAACCTACACTTTGCTCGATGTAATTGAGGAATTTGAGTTTGATGCATGCATTGGTGGCGCGCGTCGTGACGAAGAAAAAGCCCGTGCAAAAGAGCGTATTTTCAGTCATCGTGACGAATTTGGACAATGGGATCCCAAAAAACAACGTCCTGAATTGTGGTCAATATATAATGGTAAATTGCACAAAGGCGAAAACATGCGTTGTTTCCCGATTTCAAACTGGACAGAATTGGACATTTGGAATTATATCAAACGTGAAAACATCGAATTACCTTCGATTTATTTTGCACACGAGCGTACTTGTGTCGTTACTGAGGGGGGGCAATTATTGGCAGTTACGGAGCATATTAGTTTGGACCATCAAGACCAAATTGTTGTTCGCAACGTTCGTTTTCGCACTGTTGGCGACTCAACTTGTACAGCAGCCGTTGAAAGTGATGCTGCTACGCTTGATGATATTATCATAGACATTATTGCTGCGAAAGTGTCGGAACGTGGTGCAACACGGTTGGATGATAGAATTTCAGAAGCGGGTATGGAAGACCGTAAAAAGAATGGATATTTTTGATTGATTATTGATGATTGACTAATTTCTATCATCAAAAATTAATCAAAATTGTGTTCCACATTAATCAATTATAAATAGACAATAATCAATCTATAAAATGGATATTCTAAGATTTATAACATGCGGTAGTGTAGATGATGGTAAATCAACCCTCATCGGCAGACTTTTGTTTGACTCACATGCCGTTTCTCTGGATATTTTGAATGCCATTGAGCGTCAAACGAAGAACAAAGCAAACGGTACGATTGACTTGTCGCTATTGACGGACGGTCTGCGTGCTGAACGTGAACAAGGCATTACGATTGACGTGGCGTATAAATATTTTACGACAAAAAAACGCAAATTCATCATCGCCGATGCACCTGGTCATGTGCAATATACCCGCAATATGGTGACGGGCGCATCGAATGCAGACTTAGCGATTGTCTTGATTGATGCCCGTCAAGGCGTGATAGAGCAGACTCGTCGGCACTCACTGATTACATCGCTTTTAGGCATTCCACGTATTGTAGTAGCGATTAATAAAATGGATTTGGTCGGTTTTGATCCCTCAATATTTGAGCAAATTGTTGCTGACTACAAAGTTTTGGCAGCACAATTGGGCTTAAAAGATGTGAAATTCATTCCACTTTCAGCTTTGAACGGAGATAATGTAGTAGATAAATCTAAACATTTGGCTTGGTATGAAGGTGGTACATTGCTCGAATACCTTGAAAACGTAGAAGTTACAGTTGATACAAATGCAACAGATGCTCGTTTTCAAGTCCAGTACGTTATTCGTCCGCGTGACGAAGAGCATCATGATTATCGGGGATATGCAGGTCGTATCCAAAGTGGTGTGTATCGTGTTGGTGATAAAGTAGCCGTTTTGCCATCAGGCATTGAAAGCACGATTGCACGAATTGAAACCAATTTGCAAGATGTAGCAGAAGCCCATGTCGGTCAATCAGTGGTACTGCATTTGGCAGACGATATTGATATTTCACGCGGTGATTCGATTGTTGTGACTGCGGAAACGTCAGAAGCGACTGTTTCAAACGAAATTGAAGCCCATATTTGTTGGTTCGATGAGCGTCAACCGCTACATGAAGGTACTAAATTGCTACTTCAAAATGGCGCAAATACAGTGAAAGCTATTGTCCGTGAAATTGAGTATAAATATGATATTTCGACGCTTGAAAAAGTATCGGCTGTTGGCGATAGGGGAGCGGTAGGTAAGTTAAATGATATTGTGAAAATATTGTTGAAAACGGCGAAGCCTATTGTTTTTGACAAATATGGTCAAAATCGCCAAACAGGTTCGTTTATTTTGGTCAATGAAAATACGTGTAATACCGTTGCGGCGGGCATGATTACAGGAAAATATCTTGTTGATGATTTTGAAATTTAAAATAAATTAAACACGAATTTCACTGATTACACGAATTGTTTTTGAAACTTTTTAAAAAACCATTCGTGTCATTCGTGCCATTCGTGTCAAAAAATAAAATAACGTAATGGCTGTATTACAAAATTCGACTTTACCCATAGAATCAGCAGATAATAAGTTAGATCAACTTATTGCGACCTATGATGACCGACAACTGCTTTGGTTGAGCGGTTATCTTTACGGTTTGGCAAATGCAAAAGCAGAAAATCGGGTGCCCTCTGACATCGTCTATCGCTCGCCCGTCACCCCCGCAGTAACAACGGGTACGAATGGCAATGCGGCGATTGCTGTCAAGCCGACGAAGGTGACAATCCTTTACGGTAGTCAATCGGGTAATTGCAAAAAGGTGGCAAATCAAGCAGCAGATGCTTTGAAAGCGGCTGGTTCGGAGGTCGTTGTAACGGATATGGGCGAGTACAAACCAGCTCAGTTGAAGAATGAAAAGTTGTTACTTATCGTTGCGGCGACTTATGGCGAAGGCGAACCGCCCGCAGCAGCAGAGGAATTGCACAAGTTCATTTTCAGCAGTCGTGCGCCGAAATTGAGTGCCGATACACAGTTTGCAGTTTTGGCTTTGGGTGAT
>JAYTMI010000166.1:0-24047 GCA_043728625.1 Saprospiraceae bacterium
TTATGAGCAAGGGATTAGACATTTTGACACCGCCGTTTTGTATGGCAGAGGCTACTCTGAACTGATTTATGGCGCATTTATGAAAGGCAAACGCAAAGAGCTGACAATTACGACAAAGTTTGGATTGGGCGATTCTTTTCAAACTGGATTGATGCCCGTTCAACTACTTTTACCCTTGAATTATCATCTAAAAAGAGCGAAAACGGCTTTAAGTAAAACGGTTTTAGTGACTCAAATACCTGAATACACTCCCTCTGTATATCGCCAAATTGATCGAAAAATGATAGAAGCCAGTTTTAACGATAGTTTAAGCCGTTTGAAAACCGATTATGTGGACTATTACTTATTGCATGAAGGTTTGCCGCACTTTTTGACGGATGAAGCACGTGACTTTTTGTTAAATTTGAAAATACAAGGGCGCATAAGAGCGATTGGCATAGGTGCAAACATTTTAGACGTTAAAACACTCGATTGTGAAGCCTTAAAAGACTGGGATGTTCTGCAATATGAAGGGCATATAGCAGATGAAACGGCAGAAATGATGCTAAAATTTCCAGATAAAGCCCATTTTCACCACAGTTGTTTGAAAAATAGAGACCTTTTGTCACTTGATGAAGTACCGTTAAAAGATAAAGTCGGTTTTATTTTAGCGCAAGCGGCGAAACTAAACCCAGGTGGAAAGATTATTTTTTCAACGCGAGATAGTAAACACATACGTGACAATATCAATAGCTTTTCAAAACACTGTCATTGAATGCCTTATATAGATTTTAACAAGACCCCCCTCAGTAATTTGGACTTTCCGTTCGACTTTACCATCGTCGGCGCAGGCGTGGCGGGCATTTTGTTGGCTATTAAACTTTCTGAAAGAAACAAACGCGTTTTGGTCATCGAATCAGGACATTTTGAAGAAGACGACACACGACAAGCACTCAACAAAGTGGAACAAACAGGAAAAATTGTCGAAAATGCCATCAACGGACGTAAAAGAGCTGTCGGCGGAACCTCAATTGCGTGGGGCGGACAATCGTTGCCGTTCACACAATTGGATTTTGACAAAAAAGATTGGATGTCAAACACAGGATGGGCGATTAATTTGAGTGATTTAACGCCGTACTATCCCATCGCCAATCGCTTTATGAATATAGATGAATGGGACTACAAAGACGACATCTTCAAACGCTTGAAGTATGAAAAAATAAACTTCGACGAAACGTTTATGTACCAACATTTTTCGAAATGGGCTCCCCAACCCAACCTTAGAAAACTCTACGATGCCCAATTGAAGCAACACGTGACGGTTGTTTACAACGCCGTTTTGACAAAAATTGACCTCAATACTGAGGGGGGGGCAGAGAAGATACAAATCAGCAATTTTAGCAAGCAACAAACTTATATTTCTGTAAAAAATCTCATTTTAACGACGGGCGGTATCGAAACCAATCGCATTTTGTTGTCCAATAACCATCAAGTCAAAGACGGTATTGGCAATCATGCGGGTTGGCTCGGCAAGTGTTTTATGGATCATCCGTGTATCGAAATCGGTTCTCTCAATCATCCGAACCTTTACAAACTACAATCGGTTTTCAATACCCATTTGTACAAACGAAGAAAGTATTCTGTCCGTTTAAGTTTGACCGAAGCCGCTCAAAAAAACCATCAATTGGTCAACGCCTCCGCACTTATCGAGTTCAGAGAGTATGCCAACCCCGAAGACAACCCGTATTCCGGACTTTTTAACCTAAGAGACTGGCGTCATGTCGTTAATGTTAAGAAAATCATTAAGAATACGGGCAGTTATTGCTTAACGGCAAAAGCTTTAATGACTGAGGGGTTCATCTACAAACACAAAGCCTTGCCACGCATCAACTTGATGTTAGAACAAGAGCCAACGACAGACAGTTTTATCGGTTTGAGCAACGAAAAGGATGATTTTGGTATCCCAAAAGCTAAAATTCACTGGACTATCAGCCCTAAAACCTGGCATTCGGTCAATACAATGGCAACTTTTTTGCAAAATGAATTCAAAAGATTGTCATTGGGTGAGCTAAACATCTATCCGCACATTTATTCAGACAATACAAATTGGTCTTCTTATCTCACAGATGCCAACCACCACATCGGCGGCACTCGAATGAGCGCAACACCTGAACAAGGTGTCGTTGACCCGCAATTAAGGGTTTGGGGACACGATAATATATATGTGTGCAGCACGTCCGTTTTTCCAACGGGTTCGCACTCTAATCCGACATTAACGATGATGGCATTGGGCGCAAGGTTGGTGGATTTCGTTACCAAAGAGTCAACAGATAATTGTTGACTGTTGACCCCCCTCAGTATTCAAAGTTATAAAGACGAAAAAATAAATATGACTGCATTAACGGCAAGTGATTTAAAGAGGAATCAAAACCTATTGTTGTTCTATTTTTTGTACACGACCTTGCACGGTGCGTTACGGAAATGGGTTTTCGCAGGTGTTAGTGGGGTTAACGACTTGTTGTTTTTGGTGCAATTGATATCGCCATTTCTCGTCGTTGTGTTGATGAAAAGGGAAAAGACGCTCTTTTCATATCAACCTTTGGTTCCTTTAGCCCTTGTTTTGATAGCCTTAGCCCTCAATCCGATGAACGCAACCGTGTTTCATGGCATTTTCGGCTTTATCTTACATTTTGGTTTTTGGTTATTGATGATTACGTTTCTCTATGAACGAGATGCTTTCCCTGTAGAAAACCTCATCAAAATCATGATTGTCATATGTCTGGCAGAAAGTATTTTGACATTCATTCAATTCAGTTTACCAAGTTCACATCTACTCAATCGGTACGAAAGTTCAGATGATGTTGTCGGTTTTGACGATGAAGGCGGTGTGCGTGTGATAGGTACATTTTCATATATCGCTGGCTACGGTTCTTTACTGTTTTTCACTGGCTTGTTTATATGGGCTTTGATGGTTGAAGCGAAAAAGTACATACCCATCATTTTAGCTTTAGTCGGAATGAGTTTGGTCAGTGCTTTTATGAATGGCAGTCGCAGTATTATGTTGCCCTTAGTGCTTTGTATCGGCTTTGGTTTTATCAGTTATGGCACTTTTGCCCATAAGATAAAGTTGATAGGAGTCATCATGATGCTTTTTGTGGCGGGCGTTATTTTTGGCGTAGGCAAACAGGGCGCCGTTGTCGAAAGAGCCTACACTGGATTTGCCTACAGGGTTACATCTGGACAAAAATCAGGCGAAGCACAGTCACGAACCATGGGCACATTTGTCGAAGCCTTTGACTTTAATGGCAAATATCCCTTGTTTGGCATCGGATTAGGCGCAACTTATCAAGGTGCCACCAACAAATGGGGCAGATCCCCAGAGTTGGTCGAATACGGCTATACCGAAGAGGAGCCAGAACGGGTCGTGGTCGAAGGCGGTTATTTTTTACTGCTCATACGCATTGGTCTTTTTACTTTTTTAGCAACACAATTAAGGATTCCTTGGATATTCTCTGCACCGATACTGTTTTATATCTTCTTTTTTACCTTATTTGTCTTTAATGCCTATCAAACGGCTTATGTCTTTTTTGGATTGGCACTATTGGACAAGGTGTATGGCGCAAAAAAGGAACAACAAAAAACACATGAATACGATGAAAATTATAGTTAGCCATATCGGGAAACAACACGTTAACGCTTTACTCATTGCTTTATTCAAACGCAAAGTGTTGACTCAATTTTATACGTCTATCGCAGCTAATAAAATCTGGTTACCTAAGTCTTTGGGTTTCACCAAAGGTGATAATTTGTTGGCAAAGATACGGAAGCAACGTTACGTAGGCATTGATGAAACCAAAATCACGCATTTCCCCTTCATTGCAGCGGTCAAAAAGGTTGTCAAGTCTGAATATTGGAGCTTAAACACCTGCCACAAGCTTTTTGATGGGCGCGTCGCTAAAATTTTGAAAACAGCAGACTTCGATATGGTGATTGGCTACGAAACATCGAACTTAGAAACGTTTAAAGTGGCTAAACAACTAGGTAAAACGACGATTTTAGATATGACTGCCGTTCATCACAGCTATCAGAATCCTATATTGACGCAAGCGGGGGTTTACACAAACCCAAAAGAATTGGCTTACGTTTCCGCCCATAAAGATAAAGCGCTTGTTTATACGGACTATATCATCGCATTGTCAACTTTTGCCGAAAAGACCTTGATAGACAACGGTTTTCCAGCGGATCATATTTATAAAACGTATCTCGGCATCAATCAAACAGTGTTTTATCCAAAGAAAAGATACAATGTTGGCAGTTATCAGCCAACGCAAAACGAAAAACCCACGACTCAAAACCCCAAAAATACTGAGGGGGTGCTTGATCTCTATTTTGTTGGCACTTTAATGCTTCGGAAAGGGTTGCCTTTTTTGATGGAAGTCCTTGATACTTTAATAAAACGCAATTTGAACGTTCGTTTAACGCTTATTGGACCTGTCGACGATTTTCCAGTACCTGATCTGGATACACCTTACTTCCGCTACATACCTTTTTTAAGCCATACGGAATTAGTTGAGATTCACCATCGTTTAGACCTCTTTGTTTTTCCTTCTAATATTGACAGTTGGGCACAAGTCGTCATTGAAGCGATGGCATGTGGCACGCCGATTTTAGTTTCAGAAAACACAGGCGCAAAAGATGCTGTTGTGCAAGGCGGCGGCGAGGTTTTACCTGTCGGCGATTTAGACGCATGGGTCAACGCCGTTGAAAAATATTATTACGACCGCTATTTATTGAAAGAAGTCGGCGAGCAAGCAGCGCACATTGCCCAGCAATACACATGGGATGCTTATCATGAGCAAGTTTTTGATGTCATGACAGACATATTTAACAGAGAAAATAATATAAAATCACCTTATGTCGAATCTGAAGAACACGTATAGTCTCATCATTGAACCCGGTCGGACGGAGAAAAACTATTGGACAGACCTTTATCGCTACCGCGAACTGTTTTACATCTTGTCGTGGCGCGACTTGAAAGTGCGTTACAAACAAACCGTCGTCGGTGTGCTGTGGGCAATCTTGCGTCCGTTTTTAACTATGGTTGTTTTCACCGTAGTCTTTGGCAAACTGGCAAAAATGGAACCCGAAGGTAATGTCCCTTACGCCATTATGGTTTTCGCAGCGATGTTGCCGTGGCAATTTTTCTCCAATGCCTTAAGCGAAGCCAGCAACAGCTTGATAGGCAATGCCAATTTGTTGTCTAAGGTCTATTTTCCCAGGCTGATTGTGCCTGCGAGTTCCGTCATCACCAGTTTTGTGGACTTTATGATTTCATTTGTCTTATTAATCGTCTTGATGTTTTATTACCAATACGTTCCGAGTTGGCGCATCGTGTTTTTGCCTATTTATATCATGCTGTCATTCTTAGCCGCTTTTGGTTTAGGTCTTTATTTGACGGCATTGAATGTCAAATACCGTGATTTTAGGTACATCATACCGTTCATCGTTCAATTTGGTTTATACATTTCGCCCGTCGGATTCAGTAGTAATGTTATTCCCGAACAATGGAAACCCCTTTATTACCTCAACCCGATGGTGACAATCATAGATGGTTTCCGATGGTGCATCATCAGAGACAGTCCAACAGACCCCCTCAGTATGTATGCCTTTTTTTCGGTCGGTATGTCCGTTGTTATTATGTATTTGGCAATTCGGAAGTTTAGAAAAATGGAAAAGACGTTTGCGGACTTGATATGATTTTTCTTTTGTTACATAGGCACATAGGCGTTTTCACATAGGTTCGCATAGGTTTTTTTTTATTTGTAAAATATCTATGTTGACTATGTGATTAAAATAGAATCAGAAGAATTAAAGAAAACTATGTGAACCTATGTGAAAACTCCTATGTGTCTATGTGATAAAACAACCAACAACTATGCGATAAAAACTTATTTTCTAATTTAAAAAACCGATATTATGACCAAACTTATTTCAAAGAAAACCATCAATGAATTATCTTATCAAATCATTGGTGCAGCTATTGAAGTCCACAAAATTTTAGGACCAGGGCTTTTAGAAAGCAATTATGAACAAGCCCTTTTGTATGAACTTTCTCTACGTGGTTTAAAAACAAGAAGTCAACAAACCATTCGTATCCCTTACAAAGAGATTATGCTTGATTGCGAATTAAGGTACGATGTGCTTGTTGAGGATTTGATTTTGGTTGAAAACAAGGCGACAAAGGACATACATCCTGTTTTTGTCGCCACTTTATTGTCTTACATGAAGCACTTGCAAATACCTAAAGGAATTATGATTAACTTTCATGTCCAAAGTATTTTCAAAGACGGTCAAAAGACTTATGTAAACGAGTTTTTTGCTGCTTTGCCAGATGAGTGAGGTTTTATCACATAAGTACATAGGTGTTTTCACATAGGATCACATAGTTTTTTTCTATGTAAAACTATATGAAAAACCTGTGTGAACCTATGTGAAAACTTCTACTGTACCTATGTGATAAAAAAACAAAAACTTATGTCAGAAACGATAATCAAAGTAGAAAACTTAGGAAAAAGTTACCTCATCGGTCACGAAAAGCAAGAAAGCTATACCGCTTTGCGCGATGTCTTAGTCAACGGCATCAAAAACTGGGCAAGGGGCTTGAAACAGATGTTTCAAAAAGGCAACGATGCGATGGTCACAGGCGATGAAATCGAAGAGTTTTGGGCAGTTCAAAACGTCTCTTTTGAAATAAAGAAAGGCGAAGCCATCGGTATCATCGGCAGAAACGGTGCAGGAAAAAGCACCTTGCTCAAATTGCTTTCGCGCATTACAGAACCGACCGCAGGTAGAATCGAAATGCACGGACGGGTTGCCAGCCTCTTGGAAGTCGGTACAGGTTTTCATCCTGAATTGACAGGACGGGAAAACATCTATCTCAATGGCGCAGTATTGGGCATGACACGCGTTGAAATCAAGCAAAAATTTGATGAAATCGTTGAATTCAGTGGCATTGAGAAATTTTTAGATACACCTGTAAAGCGTTATAGTTCAGGTATGTATGTCCGTTTAGCTTTTGCAGTCGCTGCCCATTTAGAGCCAGAGATATTGGTCGTTGATGAAGTCTTAGCCGTTGGCGATGCCGAATTTCAGAAGAAATGCTTAGGCAAAATGGAAGATGTGAGCAAAAACCAAGGGCGCACCGTTCTTTTCGTCAGTCATAATATGGGCGTGATTGCTCAATTGTGCAAAAAATGTATCGTCTTAAACAAAGGCGGCGTAGAGTTTTTCGGCGACACTAACACAGCCATCGAAAAGTATTTGAGAGGCAACAGCACCGATAATGCTGTGGGCAATTATATCAATAGTAAAAGCAACTACAACGTCATTAAAGTCGCTGAAATTGGCTTAACCGACAATCAACAAGCTATCACAAGCCAATTCAAACACGATGAACCTGTTGTAATACACGTAGATGTTGAAGCCCAAGAAACGAAATTGGCAGATGTCACTTTGGGCATTGCGGTTTTGGACAAAATGAAGAATAAGGTCTTCACGACGATGCACAAACCACACATGAACGGTGATTTAAAAAACAAACTGTCTTGCACCATACCGCCTAACTTGCTTACACCGGGTATGTATTCATTAGATGTCGCCTTGTTCAGTGGTGCGGGCAATGTGTATGAATATCTATCAGACAAAATTCCGTTTGATATTTTTGACAACGGTAGCGAATTTGCCGCTTTTGATGGCAGCAATTATGGAAATGTTTTTGCAAATTGCTCATGGTCAGAACAATAAAAAATGCGCTTAAAAGCCTTTTACATCGGTATAAACTAAGGGCTTACGCACGTAAAAATATTTTTATACACCCCTCAGTATATATTGCAAAATCAGCCGTTATTGACACACGTTTAGGCGGCAAAATTACGATAGGTGAGCAGACAGAAATCTTAGAAGGTGTATTGATATTGACTTATGGCGGCGAAATCACAATCGGCAAAAGGTGCAGTATCAATCCCTATAATATTTTATACGGACACGGCGGCTTGACGATTGGCGACGATGTACTCATTGCGGGTGCAAACATGATTATTCCCAATAACCACAAGTTCAGTGACCTCACACAACCCATTAGTTTACAAGGTTCTACGGACAAGGGTATTGTGATACAAGATAATGTGTGGATAGCGCATGGTTGCAGCATTCTCGACGGCGTTACCATAGAAACGGGTGCCATCATTGCAGCAGGGGCAGTCGTTACAAAAAATGTATTAACCAACACGATAGTCGGCGGTATTCCCGCTAAAAAAATCAAAGACAGACATGAAACAACTGATTAAATCCTTCTTAAATAGCATCGGTATTGGTCAATACCTCTTCAAAAAAACGCCTTTATCAGACCTCAAAGACATTGAATATCTCACAACTCAAGTCAATAATAAGCCTTTGGAAGTGGCTGTTAGGGCAAATGGCAGCGATAAAATTGTGTACAATCAGATATTTATTGTCGAGGAGTACAAGGTCATCGTTGAGTTTATGCTTCAATTTAGGAAAGAAACAAAGGGTTGGAATATCATTGATGGCGGTGCTAATATTGGTCTGACGACCTTGTATTTTCACCAAAACCTACCCAATGCGAAAATTGTCTGCATCGAACCCGATAAAGACAATTTCGAAATGATAAAGAATAATATGCGCATCAATAATTTCTCTGCCAACGGCAATCTTTTAAATGCAGGTTTGTGGAGTAAAAACACGCATATCAAGACAGAACGCAGTTTCAGAGATGGCGAAGATTGGTCAATTATTGTCAAAGAAACAGACGATCCGACCAATGCCCTCAAAGCCTACTCCATAACCGATATTATCAATCAGAAATTTGATGGCGAAATCATTGACTTACTCAAGTTGGATGTAGAAGGTTCTGAAAAATACATCTTTGAAGCGGAAGCAGAAGTTGCTAAGTTTTTATCTAAAATCCGTTTTGTCATCATCGAAATCCACGATGAAATGAACTGCCGTGAAAATATTTATACCCAATTGGCAAAAAACAACTTCAAATACTTCAATGCAGGTGAATCCACGATTGGTTTTAATACCAACTTAGTTAAATGGTGATAATTTGTTTTGACACATAGAGGCATAGAGGTTTTCACATAGGTTCGCATAGTTTTTTTCGAATTCATTTTAAATACTATTTCTCATTAGCCTCTAAAATAAACCTATGCGAACCTATGTGAAAACGCCTATGTGACCTATGTGATTAAAACATAAAACTTATGCCCAAAACACATCTCATACAACTCATTTCTCACCCTGTTCAATACTATGTGCCGCTGTATGAACGATTGGCAGCCGACCCTAACTTTGATTTTGAAGTTTGGTATTGCTCAAAAACAGGCATAGAAACCAAGACAGATGTGGAATTTGGCGTTGCCCTCAAATGGGATATTCCGTTATTGAGTAACTATAAATATAAGTTTCTTAAAAACCATGCACGGCAAGAGTCGCTCGATACATCTACGGGTTTGTCAAACTTCGGCGTTGTCAAAGAGCTTTTCAGAGCACCACGTAAAAGCATTATTTGGATTCATGGTTGGAATTATGTAACCAATCTCTTAGCGGTTTTTGTTGGCAAACTATTAGGACATCGCATCTTTTTACGAGGCGACAATACAGCCGTTATTGAAGAGAAAAAACCAAATACCTTAACAAAAAAGCTAAAAACCTTTTGGTTGAGCAAGGTCATTTTTAAATTCACAGACACCTTTCTCGCCGTAGGCAATCAAAATATGGATTATTACCGCATGTTGCAAGTGCCAGAAAAAAAAATTCTATTTGCACCACACTGCATTGATAATCAAAGGTTTATAAGTTTTAGTGAACAACATAAAAACGATATTGCGGCACTTCGCCAAACACTAGGCATACCCCGTAGTAAAAAAGTCATTATTTGCTCTGGTAAGTATATTGACAAAAAACGCCCTTTAGATTTGCTTAAAGCTGTTCAGATGTTGCCTAATCGCAAAGATATATTTATTGTCTTTGTCGGCGAAGGCAACTTGCGAAAGGAGATGGAACAGTTTATTGCCGACCATAATATGCAGCAAAATGTCCTCTTGACAGGCTTCATCAACCAAAGCCTCATGCCGCAATATTATATGGTGTCCAACCTCTACGTGATGTGTTCAGGTATGTACGAAACTTGGGGATTGTCAACCAATGAAGCATTATGTTTTGCTTTGCCTGTCGTTTTATCCGATATGGTTGGTTGTGCTTATGATTTGGTGGATGGCAATGGTTTTATGTATCATTCAGGTGATATTGAAGCCTTATCAAGCCATATTCAACATATTTTTTCTCAAAACGATGCTGATTTTCAAGCGATGCGCCAACGGTCTCGCGATATTATTGGCAAATACAGTTACGAACAAATTATTTCAGCGATAAAATCAGTCAAAAACGAACTACAATCTTAGATTTAAAATCTTACTAAGATTAGAATGAACGATGAAACTACTGCATCTCATACCCACATATAAACCCGCTTATGGTTACGGCGGACCCATTATTTCCATCGGTTTGCTTTGCGAAAACCTTGTTGCTTATGGCGGTTGTGATGTCACTATGTCTGCAACCAATGCCAATGTGAAAAAGGATTTACCCGTGCATAGTAAGACACCTGTTTTGGTGGAAGGCGTAAAAGTTTATTATTTCAGACGCATTACGCCCGATCATTCGCAGTTGTCGCCCCAATTATTGTGGTGGTTTTGGCGAAACATGAAGAAATATGATGCCATTCACATGCACTCGTGGTGGAATTTGACGGTTATGAGCGCAACATTCCTCTGCATACTGAGGGGGGTAAAACCGATTTTGGCACCGCGCGGTATGTTGAGTCCGTTTTCATTGACAGGACGATTTAAACCGCTTTTTCATCGTATTATAGGACAAAGGCTTTTAAAAAATACGTTTTTACACACCACATCGGAGCAAGAAGCCAAAGAGTGTTTGGCTTTGATACCAGATTGGCAATATGCAAACATCCCTAATTTTTTAGATTTAGAGACATTGCCTATTTCAAAAAGACCTCATTTGAATGGAAATGCGCCAAAGCAAACAGAAACATTGCGTTTACTGTTTTTGTCAAGACTCCATCAAAAAAAAGGGATAGAATTGTTGTTCGACGCATTGTCTCAAGTCACTTTCGATTGGACGTTGACGATGGCAGGTGAAGGGGAAGTAGATGGCTATTTGGAACAGTTACAGAAACAGAGCCAAGACCTACATATTGACCACAAAATCAATTGGTTAGGTTGGGTGGATGCTGATAAGCGATTAGCCGCTTTTGAGGCAGCGGACTTACTCGTTTTGCCTTCTCACAATGAAAATTTTGCGAATGTTGTCATAGAATCCTTAGCTGTTGGCACACCTGTTTTAGTCAGTAAATACGTCGGTTTATCCGATTATGTCACCGAAAAAAATATGGGTTGGGTGTGTGATACAACCGTCGAGAGCATTCGCGACAAACTGAATGAAGTGCATAGCCAAACAAAACAACGGCTTGAAATAGCAGAACGCAGCAGTAGCCAAATACGTGAAGATTTTAACCCCTCAGTATTGACACAACGTTACATTAACATGTATAAAAATCATGGAAAATGAACAATGCAGCCCTAATAACACCGCTTATTTTGACCTATAACGAAGCACCGAACATTGCCCGCAACCTTGAGAAACTGCGGTGGGCAAAGCGCATCGTTATCATTGACAGTTACAGTACCGACGAAACATTGTCCATTTTAGCCGATTTTCCGCAAGTTGAAATATATCAACGCAAGTTTGTTTCCTTTGCTGATCAATGCAATTTTGGTTTGCAACAGATTGATTCTGAATGGGTTTTGTCAATGGATGCGGATTATATTTTAGATGATACCTTCGTTGAATCCATTTTGAATAAATCGCTTGATGCGAGTCAAACAGCGGGTTATTCAGCTCGGTTTAAGTATGCCATTTTCGGAAAACCTGTACGTGGCAGCATGTATCCGCCGCGTAAAGTATTGTATGCCAAAGACCGCGCCCACTATATAAATGATGGTCATGGACACAACGTTTTGATTGATGGTACAATAAAAACGCTCGATGGTTTCATTCATCACGACGACCGCAAATCATTTTCGCATTGGCTGGCTTCACAAGACCGTTATTTGAAACTTGAAGCAGAAAAATTAACTCAAACGCCTTTCAAACAATTGAAATGGACGGATAAAATGCGTTGGTTTATTGTACTCGCACCCATTTTCGCCTTTTTTTATTGCTTGATACTGAGGGGGGGCATTTTGGACGGCAAATACGGTTGGCACTATGCGATGCAACGGGTTTTGGCTGAAACGATACTCTCCATTCGCTTGACTGAAGCGCGTCTGACTATGCCAAAAGAAGAACACACACCTCGTTTATCACCTCAAGAAGTCTAAATGGAAAAGAATTTACCTATAAAAATTTGCATCATCGGTTGTGGCACCTATGGCTCGTATTTGATAAGAAGTTTGACTGAAAAATACGGCAACGATATTCAGATAACGGCTATCGAAATTGGTGACGAGAAGACGAAAGATGAAAGTGAAATCGGTTTAGCGGCTGAATCGGGTTCTGCACGGGCGGCGGCGCAAGGTCGCTACTTTGGTTTGGGCGGTACATCGGCTCGGTGGGGTGGGCAAGTATTGTTCTTTGATGAAAGAGACAATCCTTTGCAGCAACGTGATTGGGATACCATTGTGGACATCAATAATCAATATCGTCGTACAGTCCTTCAAAAAGTATTGGGCAATGTGCCAATGATAGACACTTTGATGAACGACAAAGGCAATGAAAAAACAGGTATTTGGCTCAAATATGCCAAACGCAATATGTTCAAAGCTTTGAATAAATCGCATTTGTCGGCAGTTAATATTCTTAAAAATCAACGTGTTATAGATTTCGTTTTTGAAAATAGGATGATTAAGAGTGTTTTGTGTCAAAATTCTGTCACGCCAAAGCGTGATGAAGCTAAAGGCATCATGGAGGAACGAAATCCCGATTCTGAATGGAAGGGGGGGATATCGACTTTTGAAGCCGATGTTTTTTACCTGACCGCTGGAGCAATTGAGTCGTGCCGGTTGCTTTTAGATATGAATGAAAAGCATAAGATAATCACTTCTACAGATTTGGGAAAACACTACGGCGACCACTTATCGGTTGACCTATTCAGAATTGAGCATCGTCCTTTTATTGACAATACTGACTTTTTGCCACGTTTTGTAAAAGGCAGTATGGTGACAAAACGTTGGGTTGTTAAGGACAAAACGGGTCGCGTTGGTTTTGCACATCCTGTTTTGAACAAAGAAGTGAAGGTGTTTACGTCTATAAAACGGATGCTTTTTGGGAAACAAAAAATAGATTTTAGCATCAAAGACGTGTTTGAAGGCTTAGAATTTTTAATCCGTTTTGCCTTCAATGTCTTGATTTTGAAGAAAATGTATGCCCACCGCAATATCTGGAGTTTGCAATTAGAGATGGAACAGGCTTTTCCAAACGATAACAGCATCAGTTTAGCAGAACAAAAAGACAAATTTGGTCAACGCGTTGCTCGTTTGAATTGGCGTGTGTCTGAAAGTGACCGCCAAGCGATTGATGACGTAAAAACGTATTTGCAACAAAAATTAGACGCTGAAAAGATCAAATATACGCTTGTTTATGACCCAAATATTGAAGGTGCGAAGATTGAAGACGTGTATCATCCGTCTGGTTTTATCCGTTTGGGGCATGATGACAATGCTGTTTTAGATACAAATTGCCGAGTCAAAGGCATTGATAATCTCTATCATTTTTCAACGGCGATGTTTCCGAGTGTTAAGTCAGCAAGCCCAACGGCGGCAGGTTTTTGTTTTATCGAACATCATTTGGAGACGGTTTTCCCCAATTTGATATCAAAACAAATTCAAAGTGATAACCTAACTGCCTCAGTATTTTAAGAGAAAAATGTGTGATAATCAACAAGTTAAGGTGCGCCTATTCTTTCGGCGAGCGAATCCAACGGGGAATGTGAGTATTGAAAATTCATTCGAATCCATGTTAGCGCATTTTCCGAAAAATAGCCGTTTTCGATTAGATGTTTTTACGTCTTCTTTTTACAGCAAAGGCTTTTTGCCTCGTTTAAAAGCGATATTAGAAGTTCGTCGAAACAGAACAGATATTAACCATATCACAGGCGATACAAACTTTTTAGCATTGGGTTTATCGCATCGAAATACGGTTTTGACCATACACGATTGTGGTTTGTTAGATAGCAAAAATGGCTTGGCACGATGGATTTTATTTACTTTTTGGCTCAAAATGCCTGTTAAAAGGTCTAAAATTCTGACGGTGGTTTCAGAAGCCACCAAGCAAGATGTATTAAGATTGACACATTGTTCACCTGATAAAATAGTTGTTATCCCAACAGTTATCAAATCGGGCTTCTCTTATAATCCAAAAGATTTCAACAAAAACTATCTGACATTTCTACACATAGGCAATTCACCCAACAAAAATTTAGCACGGCATGCTAAGGCTTTGTCGGGTTTGCCATGTCGGTTACACATCATTGGGCAAATTTCTGAATCAGAAATAGATATGCTTAAAAATGAAGGGATTGACTACAAAATCAGCGTCAATTTGACTAATGAGCAAATGTTTGAAGCCTATCAAGAAGCCGATATTTTATTGTTTTGCTCAACAATCGAAGGTTTTGGGATGCCTATTTTGGAGGCTCAAACGATTGGTCGTGCGGTCATTACAAGTAATATATCGTCCATGCCCGAAGTGGCTGGCGACGGTGCGTGTTTGGTTGACCCCCTCAGTATCGGTGACATTCGAGCAGGTATAGAAAGGGTTTGGTTTGATAATGAATATCGTAATGAATTGATAGATAATGGTTTAAAGAACATTCATCGCTTTAATTCTGAAACGGTTGCACAGCAATATGAAGCTGTTTATGAAAAAATACTGAGGGGGTAACTTCTCAAAAAACTCGGACAAATGTGTGGAATAGCGGGTATATTAAATCTTAAATCGGAGAAAAACCTGAATGAGCCGATTCGCAACATGACCAATGCTTTGGCGCATCGCGGACCGAATGCAGAGGGTTTTTATGTTGAAACAAACACCGTGGCTTTGGGTCAAAGACGGTTGTCAATTATTGACCTTTCGACGAGTGCCAATCAACCATTTATAGACGATTCAGGGCGTTATATTTTGATTTTCAATGGTGAAATTTACAATTATCTGGATGTCAAACCGCTTTTGTCTCAATATAATTTCAAGACAACATCTGATACAGAAGTCATTTTAGCAGCATATATTAAATGGGGAGCAGATTGTTTGAAGTACTTGAACGGCATGTTTGCTTTTGCGATTTGGGATAAAATAGAGCAAACGCTTTTTGTTGTTCGGGATAGATTAGGCATCAAACCTGTTTATTATTACATTGATAATCAACACTTTGTCTTTTCTTCTGAAATCCGTTCCATGTTGAGTTCTGGATTTATACCAAGACATTTAGATAAAAACGCTTTGCGTGACTACCTCAATTTCCAAAGCGTTTATGCACCTGCAACGATAATAAAAAACGTTTTTCAACTCATGCCTGGCGAATATGCTTCAATATCGTCAAAAGGTATGCAAAAAACATTTTACTGGCGTGTCGAAACATCGCCCAATGGTTTTGAAATTCCCAATAAAGAAGCGGCGCAAAAAAAGGTTAGAGAGCTGCTAACTGCTTCCGTCGAAAGGCGGATGATGAGTGATGTGCCGTTGGGTGCATTCTTATCTGGTGGCATTGATTCGAGCGCAGTTGTGGCATTGATGGCAC
This sequence comes from Saprospiraceae bacterium, assembly GCA_043728625.1. Taxonomy (GTDB): domain Bacteria; phylum Bacteroidota; class Bacteroidia; order Chitinophagales; family Saprospiraceae; genus JAAFJT01. Next base: position 15,875 of record JAYTMI010000166.1, read on the forward strand.
AAGCCTCTGAGCGTCCAATTGATACTTTTACGGTCAGTTTTGCCGAAAAACAGTTCGACGAATCGCGTTTTGCGGATATTGTTGCCAAAAAATACAATACCAATCACACGACAATTCGGTTGACACCTGATGACTTTTTAAAAGAACTCCCTGCCGCTTTAGATGCGATGGATGCGCCGAGTGGCGACGGTTTGAACACTTATGTCGTCTCAAAAGCGACTAAAAATGCAGGTATTACGGTGGCTCTTTCGGGCTTAGGTGGTGATGAATTGTTTGCTGGTTACTCTTATTTCCGTCATTTTCAAAAGGTTAAAACGGCTTTTCCCTTGTATTGGCGTATTCCACAAGCCATAAGAAGCCCTTTTTTATCCTTGGTTCATAAGGCAATGCCGTCAAATCCAAAGGTAAAGCGGTTTGTGGACATATTGAATGCACCGCAACCTTCTATCGAGGACATTTACCCTCAAATGCGCCGCATCAATACTGAGGGGGAGGTGAATGCACTTTTGAACGAAGGGAAAACGACTGATTCAACGATTTATCAGTTGCTCAAAGAACGTCAAACAGCCATAAACAAACTGCCCGATTTAAGCCATTTCACCATAGGAGAACTTTTGGGATACACGCTCAATGTTTTGTTGAAAGACACAGACCAATTCAGCATGGCATCCGCTTTAGAGGTGCGCGAACCGTTTTTTGATTACAAATTAGTGGAATACGTCTTGAAAGTACCAGATGTGTTTAAATTTGATAAGTCATCGCCGAAGCCTCTTTTGGTCGGTGCGCTGCATGATTTATTACCAAATGAGATTGTGAATCGCCCCAAAATGGGTTTTTCCTTTCCTTGGAAACATTGGTTGTTACACGAGTTACATGCCTTTTGTCAAGAACACATTGATTATTTGTCTCAATACGATGTATTCAATGAAGACGCCATACAAGAAGAATGGTCGTCGTTCCAAAAGACCAATGGCGAAAAATCATCTTATGTCAAGATATGGCAAATGGTGGTTTTGTCTTATTGGCTCAAAAAAAATAATATCACTTGTTGAATATTAGACATTGCATCGTTTTTTATGATGCGTAAAGCTGTAAGTAATTGAAAATCAATATATTAAACTGTGTGCTAAACTACTCCCCCTCAGTATTTTTAATGGAACAAACCTATTTTTTAAATCTTTAAATTTTGATCACATGATTATTCTCGGACTTAACGCCTTTCACGGCGATTCATCAGCCTGTATTTATAAGAATGGTGTCCTCATCGCGGCGACCGAAGAGGAACGTATCCGTCGCCACAAACACTGGGCAGGTTTGCCAACAGAATCCATTAAGTTTTGTTTGCAAGAAGCTGGTATTACCTTAGGCGATGTTGATTATATCACCATTTCTCGTGACCCTAGAGCTAAATTAGGTGAAAAAATGCTTTATGCATTGAGCAATGCTTTTACATTGAAATCAATAGGTTCAAGAGCAAAGAACTCAATAAAGCTTAAAAACCTGAAGAATGAAATAGCGGAACGGCTCAATTTTGATGTGCGATATGTCAAAGCTCCTATTTATTATGTGGAGCATCATCGGAGCCATATCGCTTCTTCTTTCATGGTGTCGCCCTTCGATGAGTGCGCTATTCTTTCAGTTGATGGTTTTGGTGATTTCACTTCGACGATGCGAGCAGTTGGACACGGCAATAAGATAAAGGTGCTTGACAGCGTCTCGTATCCACATTCATTGGGCGTATTTTATACGGCTTTTACGCAACTTCTGGGCTTTCCGCATTATGGTGACGAGTACAAAGTCATGGGTTTAGCCCCTTATGGTACACCCAAATATGTCGAAGAGGTGCACCGTGCTGTTATCTTAAAACCCAATGGACTTTTTGAGCTGAATCCTAAGTTTTTTGCGCATTTCAAAACGGGTATTCAAATGTCTTGGGAAGGGGGCGATCCTCATATTGGTACGTTATATTCCAACTATATGGAGTCTGCTTTTTGCACTGCCAGAAAAAAAGATGAGCCTTTGAGCCAATATCATAAGGATTTGGCGGCTTCCGTTCAAAAGGTTTGCGAAGAAGTCGTTTTTTATATGCTCAATGACTTGTATGACAAAACCAAGTTTGACAGTGTTTGTATCACGGGAGGTGTCGCTCAAAACTCTGTTTGCAACGGTAAAATCACTTCATTTACGAAGTTTAAAAACGTTTTTGTTCCTCCCGCAGGGCATGATGCAGGGACAAGCGTTGGGTCTGCTTTGTTTTTACAACATCAAATTCTCAATATGCCACGCCCTATTTTCAAGCATGAGGCTTATACAGGCGCAAAGTTTGACAATGATACCATTAAAGCGATTCTCGTAGGTCGTAACATTCAATTTGAAGAATTAAAAGACGAAGAATTGATGGATACTGTCACGGATTGTCTTATCGGTGGCGGTGTTGTCGGTTGGTTTCAAGGACGTGCGGAATTTGGACCGCGTGCTTTGGGCAATCGCTCGATTTTGGTTGATCCTCGTCGCGCCGATGCGAAGGATATACTCAATGCTAAAATCAAACGCCGTGAGAGTTTCAGACCCTTTGCACCTTCTATTCTAACGGAATACGTATCTGAGTATTTTGAAATAGATGACAAGGCACCTTTCATGGAAAAGGTTCTTCCAATTAAAAAAGAAAAACACGCTGCAATTCCAGCGGTTACACACGTTGACGGTACGGGTCGGTTGCAATCGGTGAGTCATGAGGATAACCCTCGTTACTACAATTTGATTCGAAATTTTTATGAAAAAACGAAAGTACCTATTTTGGTCAATACGTCTTTCAATGAAAATGAACCCATTGTCAACTCGCCTGAACACGCTTTAGAGTGCTATTTGCGGACGAATATGGATATGCTCGTTTTAGAAAATATTATGATTCGACGTACTCAATCGAATAAGATGGCAAGCGCCCACAGGCAGCAAGAAAACTCTTCTGTTTTACAATAATCAATTTTGGGAAATGAAAAAAATCGTTGCTTTTTTATGTCTTTTTGCTCTCATTCAAGGGATTATGGCTCAAAATAATCAGAGAACAAACGATTCTATCAAGGGAAGTTCCCCCCCTCAGTATCATAAGACCTTAATGGAGATTGATTACCGCTTATTGTATTTCGATGCCAATGTTGGGTATTTGCCAAAAAAAGATAATGCTTCGTGGGCAGCTCAAATCAGCGGCGGATATTGCTTCAACGAGCAATCCGCTGTTGGTATTGGAGTGGGCGTGTTCGGTCGAGAGCATACCTTTAAAAGGTATGGTTTAGGTGCGGGTTTTCAATATCGGCACAATTACCCTAAACGGCTGCTCGTCATAGCAGAGTTTGGTTATTTGTTTCAACATAAAATGCACGATGGTACTTTGGACAAAGACATGATTTACATTACCCAACACTCAAAACCCATTTACTTTCAGTTGGAAGCACAGTGGCGTTTATGGCGTTCGTTGACTTTAGGTATTGCTGCGACACAATCAGGTGATTTATATTTTAAAAGATACATAGATGAAACACGTACGACACAGGATATGTGGCGCATTAATGCTTTAACAATTCAATTGGGGTTTGCTTTTGACAGATTTAGGGTAGATTCTAAATAAAAATTAATTTAATATATATTTTATTTTTGCAATTCTAGGATACGACGATTAATTTTGATGGCGAAATCTTACTTTTTTAATCAAATTACAAACATGGACAAAAAATTATTGTGGTCGATCTGCATTTTCGCTTTCCTCGCATCATGCCAAAATCACACATCCAATAGTTCAACAGCTCAAGAATCACAAACGGCGACAGCTCAAACTGGTCAAAACATCACCTATGAAATCATTCCAGGGCAGAATAACACTTTTGGTTATGATATTTCAGTCAATGGCAAAAAGTTGATTCATCAAGAGCATGTACCCGCTATGCCAGGCACTTTAGGCTTCAAAACGGCTGCTCAAGCGCAAAAAGTAGCAGAATTTCTCATTGAGAAAATGAAAAAAGGTGAATCGCTGCCTGCGATTTCACCTGCGGAACTCAAACAACTTGGTGTTTTATAAAACACTAAGAGGTATCAAAATGAACTTAACATTTTATCTATTCATTCATTAAATCTATTTTCCTAATGAAGACTTTCAACGTGATCTTTTGTTTGGGCGTTTTTTTAGCGTCAAGTAATGCCACACCAGCTTGGATTACCCATTATATGCCAAGTGGCTTTGCATCAAGAACGGGTGCAGTTGCCTTTACAATAGGGACAATCGCATATGTGGGTACTGGTACGAAACAAATTAGTACTAATAATCCTACTGATCAGGACTTTAGAGATTTTTGGGCTTATGATTCCGAAAAAGATTCATGGACACAAAAAACAGATTTTGCCAACACGAATCCGGGTTTGGGTGGGCTGAAAAATGGTGTCGGTTTTGCTATCGGGTCAAAGGGATACATTGGAACCGGAGGTAACTATGGAGGCAATTCTTTAACAGATTTTTGGGAATACGACCCAAGTAATAATTCATGGACCGTAAAAACCCCATTTGGAGGTGTAATCAGTAATGTAGGTGTTGCCTTCGCTATTGGTTTAAAAGGATATATTCGTTCTGGTGATATTAATGCCATGACTAACGGAACCGCTTTCTGGGAATTTTACCCAACTAATAATACATGGACTCAAAAGGTTGATTTAGGTATTGTAAGAAGAAGTGCGGTTGGGTTCTCCCTGAATAATGGAAAAGGATATATAGGTACAGGTTTAGCCGCCCCTGGTGCACCAACTAACAGTGCCTCGCAGAAAGATTTTTATGCATATGATCCAAGCAATAATTCTTGGGTAGCCATCGCTCCTCTTGCTGGTCAAGCACGAGCAAATGCTGTTGGTTTTTCAAATGGCTCAAAAGGATACGTTGGTTTAGGTTATGATACAGACGAGAGTCAAAGACATAGTTTTTGGGAGTATAATCCCACTACAGACTCATGGGCTCAAATCCTCGATTATCCCATAACACCAGCTAGTGTAGGACGTGCCCAACCATTCGGATTTGCAATTAACAATAATTTATATGTTGGTGCGGGTAATTGGGGAACGGGTGCAGAATCAAATTATTTTAGTGATTTTTATGAATACTCTCCAAGCGGTGCTCCCGTCCTCCCCGTCGAGCTAACCACTATAAATGCTACAACGGACGCTCAACACGAACAAGTCAATGTCAATTGGCAAACAGCAACAGAAACGCAAAGTGCGTATTTCGCCATAGAGAGACAAAGCAAAACAAGCCATCAATTTGAAGAAATTGGACGTGTCAAAGGCGCTGGAAACAGTGCTAAAGCATTGACTTACAATTTTAAAGACGAAAAGCCGGTGTATGGTGTGAGCTATTACCGCCTGAGATTGGTAGATATTGATGGCAAAACAAATTACTCGAAAACTGTAAGCGTTTCGTATAAAGGCGGTGCAAAAATCAAGGTTTTTCCAACTTATACTGACGGGTATATTACCATTGAAAATGGAGATAAACCTATTGATGGGGTTTATGTCTGGAATGCATCGGGTCAATTGATGTTGCAATCCAAACAAACACAATTGGATTTATCCGATTTGCCAAGAGGATTGTATCTCGTACAAGTGAAAGTAGGTAGCGAAACATTTGTCCAGAAAATTACCAAATGGTAGTGCTTCAATTTGATAGGGATAGATAGATATTCAATAATGAGTATTTTCATAGCGTCATAAGCCTGTTATTAGGTTTATGACGCTTTTTTTTCAGATAATTACTACAATTGCAGTAAATTCGGGGTTTCATAACCTTCATCATCAAATAAATCCAGATAAATCCATGATTCAGTTTATTCTCAATAATAAAACCATTCAAACAGACTTGCCGCGAGGCATGACTGTCCTCGATTTTGTCCGTTATCAACAACATTTGATGGGTACTAAAATTGGTTGTCGGGAAGGCGATTGTGGCGCATGTACTGTCCTCATTGGCGAATTATCTGCAACGGGTGAGGTCGTTTATCGCTCCATGACTTCCTGCTTATTGCCCTTGGCAAATGTTCAAAACAAACATGTTGTTACCGTTGAAGGGATTAATCAGCAGGAAGGATTAACACCCGTTCAGTCGGCAATGGTTGAGGAAAACGGCACGCAATGTGGCTTTTGTACCGTCGGTTTTGTTATGTCGCTTACGGGTTTTTGTTTGAATACTGAGGGGTCGGTCATCGCTGCGATTGATGGTAATATCTGCCGTTGCACAGGCTATAAATCTATTGAAAGAGCAGCAAAACGTTTGGCAGATTTAGTGAATCAAAAAGAAAAAGGACAAACAACTCTCGGCTTTGCCATTGATAATCAAATAGTTCCATCGTATTTTTCAACCATAAAATTAAAATTAACGGAGCTAAACAAGCATAAACGAGTTGAAACACCTACGCTTAATATAGTCGCTGGTGGTACAGATTTATATGTACAAAAACACGATGAAATGCCACAAATTCTTTCCAAATCTCTTTTTGATGACAAAATACTGAGGGGGGTAAAATGGGAAAATGGTTGGTTCGCAATCGGTGCATCAGCAACCGTTTCAGACCTAAAAGAATCCCCTGAAATGAATGCCGCATTTCCTCATTTGCAAAAGCACTTAAAACTCGTCAGTTCAACGCCCATTCGCAATATGGCGACGATAGCGGGCAACCTCGTCAACGCTTCACCGATTGGCGACATGACTGTTTTTCTTTTAGCCTTAAATGCCACTATTTTTCTAAAAAATGAAGAAGGAGAGGAGCGTGAGATTGCGCTAAAAGACTTTTACAAAGGCTATAAAACCCTCGATAAAACGGCAGATGAAATCCTCACAAGCATCCGTTTTCAGCAGCCCGATGGCAGTAGTTATTTCAACTTTGAAAAGGTTTGTAAGCGCACACACCTCGATATTGCCAGCGTCAATGCCGCCATTTCCTTGAAAATCGAGGACAATACCCTTGTTGATGCACATGTAGCGGTGGGCGGCGTAGCACCCATACCTATGTATTTGCAAAAAACATCAACGTTTTTATTGGATAAAAACACCACAAATACTGAGGGGTGGTTTGATGAAGTCAACAACATTATGCAAACTGAAATCAGCCCGATTTCGGATGTACGTGGTTCGTCAGATTATAAAAGGTTATTGGCAAAACAGCTTTTTAAAGCGCATTTTGATGTGTTTTTTACAACTTAACTACTTCAACGGTTCTGTCTTTTCCAAAAAGTCTGTTGCCAAATATTTATTGTCCTTATTAAAATACCAAAGACGGCGGCGTGGAATTTTCATCTGTTGCACCTCAATCAATCCTTCACAGACAATAAACTCACCATCGTTTGGTTCCCGGTTGTGGTAAAAACGGTAGCCTTCCATCGCAAAAGTCACTGGATTGATGTAAAAAAACCATGAATCTTTACCAACTTGTGCCTCATAATCCACCTTCAGCACGAGATACGTTTTGCCGTTGAACGTATCGCTTTTCACTTCATCAGCTACTTTTGTACCTGCATCACGCAATTTCATGGGTAAGCCATAAAGGTAAGTGTAGTAATCTCGTTGCCGCTTGATACGGTCTGCTGCCAAACGATATTTTTTTTGATCTTCGTCGCTGACCGTCGTTTGACCATCAATTTTCCAAGTAACAACACTATCTAACACGATGCGTTCAATCAATTTGCCGTCTGCCTTATTCGCATGGCGGAAATAACTTTTGCGATTGTCGAAGTCGAGCGTTACAGAATCAGGTCTGTTCGGCGATTCAGTCCGCAACAAAAAACGCTGATTGAGTTTTGACCAATTGCCTTTCGGATCATGGAAATTAATAGTTTTGTCGAGCAACACCTTACCTGTCATTTGAGCCGAAGCAGAGTAGGATAGATATAAAAAAACAAAAAGGATGTGAAAAACTTTCATAATTTGGCTATTTTTGATGTAAAGATAGTAATCTTACAACCTTCTTCAATTGAAAAAACCTTTGACCATGAAAAATATAGACGCTATAAATCACGTCCGCGGGGAGTCTATTTACCTCGACGATATTCGGTTGCAGCAGGGCACTTTGTTTGCGGCTGTGTATGACTCGCCTGTTGCACATGGCGTTTTTACGGAGATTGACCTTCAAAATGCTAAAAATACTGA
>JAYTMI010000167.1:0-3468 GCA_043728625.1 Saprospiraceae bacterium
TCAGTATTTTCCTGTTTATTTGAGTTGAGCTACTTAGTGTAGCTATTGAAATCGTAGGATATCTACCTCTTTATCAAGAGGGGTTTTATTGATTAAAAAATCAATATAATGAGCTGCCCAAAAAGGTACAAGCGATGCACCTTTTGTACCAAAACCATTGAATACACCTAAATGAGCATATTGTGGATGCAATCCCAAAAAGGGTCTGCGGTCTTTAACCGTTGGACGAATGGCTGCGAGATGCTTAATAACCTCAAAAGGAGTATTTAACATTTTATTTAATTCATTGATTATCAATTCCTTATTTGCTGTATTTGGTAAATCACTTTCAAAATTCCACGCATTTGTCGCCCCTACCCAATACAAATCTTTTCGTCCCCCCTCAGTATCATGAAGCGGAACAATTGCCATTTTGTTTTTAAAAATATGATTGAAATCCAAATTAGGGATTCGGACTAAAAGTAATTCGCCTTTGTCAGGATTGAAAGGTAGGTAATTGAAATAGGGATTTTCCATAGCCTTAAAGCCTTCGCAAAAAATGATTTTAGAGGCTTTAAGGTTTTTATATGCTGCGTTTCCCTCTGAAAAAGACAATTCTTTTGTATCAAATTGTTCAGTAATGAGCATTTGATTTTTCTCAAAATAAAGTCTAAAATGCTGAACAAGGGCTGGTAAATTGACTTGCGCTCCCTTTTTCACTTTGGCTAAAGCGTAGAAATGCTTGAAATTGCTTTCATTATACGCTAATACTGAGGGGGCTGTTTTTCCACAATAAGGTAGGTAATCTGGGAATGTATTTCGGAGCAACCAATTATTTTCTTCTTCTATATTGCGTAAAGTTCTGAAAATCAAACGTTCATGCCAAAGTTTGACATTTAAGTCCTTTTCAATTTCGAGATACAAAGAACGAGCCGCAGATAAAAAATCATCAATACGCCATGTTTTGACGAATCGCATACCTGTAATAGGGTTTATGACACCTGCCGCTATCTGCGAAGATGATTTTTTACCCCCCTCAGTATAATTGTCTATAACGACGACTTTTTGCCCTTTTTTTAGCAATAAATAAGCTAAAACAGAACCCGCTAAACCTTGACCGACAATGATAAAATCTATTTGCTTCATATTTCTCGACAACGATTCTGAAAAGTATTTCTCAATACAAGAAAAAATAAACACGTTGCTTGCATTATCGCAACAAAGTTACATCGCCTTTTTCTTCTATCGTCGTTCCGTCCTTTAATTGTATTTTTAAATAATAAACATAAATACCGCTTTCGACTTCTTTGCTTTTAAATTTACCATCCCATCCAGTCGTTTCATTGTTAATTTGAACACTATTGTCGTTGAAAAGAAGGATACCCCAACGATTGAACACCTTGAAATCCAATACTTTATCCACTTTTGAGGCATCGCCAAAGAACATAAAATAGTCATTATAGCCGTCTTCATTTGGCGAAAAAGCGGTTGGAATAAATAAACCACAATCGCGCGTCACTTCGGTTTTAACAACCGTTTGACAATCATTTTTATCTTTGACTATGACGGTATATTTTCCTACTTTGACATTTCGGAATAGAAAATCCGCTTGAAATTTTGAGCTGTCTATGCTATAAGACATCGCACTGCTACCTTTAGCTTTTATCAAAATAACACCTGTTGCACCATCGCATACTGAGGGGGTCGTTTTGATTTCTTCAATAAGCGGAATAGGTTGATTTTGAACGGTTGTATTTTGTTTTATGATACAATTGAAAGAATCTCTAACTGAAACGGTAAAAATGCCGCTTCTCAAATTGAGAAATGAATCGCGGCGTGTAAAGTTGGAATCAATGCTAAACCATAATATACTGGCAGCACTGCTGGCTTTGACGATGATTTGTCCATCATTTTTTTTACAACTTTCAGGCTGCATTTTTATGTCATCAATAGTTGGTGGTAAAATTTTAGAAACAGTTGCTTTTTGAGAAATAACGCAGTTTCCAGAATCCCGTATATATATGGTGTAGTTTCCGTTCCGAAGATTAGAAAATTGACGTGTTGAATTGAATAAAATGCTGTCTATACTAAACGTGACATTTTGCGCAGCGACTAAAATACTGCCATTGTCTTTGGCACAAGTGCTTGGTTTTATAGTAACTAAATCAAATTTAGGCGGTGTCAGGCGGTTGACGACGACAGTTTTTGAAGTAATACATTTATTGGTATCTCTTACGAATACTTTGTAGCTGCTGTCTCTCAAATTTGAAAAAATGGACGTTGAAACATATAAAATGCTGTCAAGGCTGTATTGCATATTCGGCGTTTCACTGCGCCCAAAAACGGTTAGTTGACCATTGTTTTTGTTGCAATTTGCAGGCAAAATGCGTACAGAATCAATGGTTGGCTGTGATTTATTAGGAATAATAATAGTCGTTGTATCGCTACAACCTATTGAGTCTCTAATAGTTAGGAGATAAGAACCCGTTGCCAAGGAATCAAATTTAGGTTGGCTTCGCCTTGCTCGATTATCTAATTGATAAGTTAAAAGCCCCGTTCCATTTTGTGCGTTGATGCTCAAACTACCATTATTACGTCCACATACTGAGGGGGTCATTTGAGTAGCGATAAGCGAAGGTGGCGGCAAATTGGGAATAGTAAAACTCATTGTAACGGTACAATTAGCCGCATCGGTAACGATAATACTATGATTACCCACACTCAAATTCCTAAAAATACTATCGGTCGTTGCCACTTGATTATCCAATTTGAATTGAAGAGGTCGCACACCGCCACTTGTTGATATGTGTGCCATACCATTTGCGTTGCTACAAGTAGCTGTCGTTTTATAAATGGTATCAACACTTAAACGAGCGGGGTTTGGTGTCAACGACACATTATCATAATATCCATCATTGTCTGTACCTGCTCGAAGTGTACTGATGAGTCGAATCCGAATTTTACGAGTACCTATTGGTGCAATTCGCACATCAGATAGCAAAAGCCATGCAGTTGTATTTGTTTGATTTCCAGAATCATAAGTATCCAAAGCAATATTGTTGGTGTTTCGATATTCCACAATGATGCGTGATTGGTCTATTGGATTTTGAGGAAAAGAACGCACGTAGCCCGCAAAATTAAAACGTTGAAGCCCTGCGTCAATTGGGCATGAAAAATTTGAGACATCTACATCTTGCATCAACTCCGCATTGCGTGCTGAACCTGGATAGAAATAAAATTGCCCACTTTGCGGTGTTACATCCGTATTATTAGGTCGCCATTCATTGCCTTGTGCTTCAATCCAGTTAGGGATTTTACCATTGACGGGTGGTAATTCACAATCACCATTTTTGATAAGATTTTGAGCAAAAAGCGTAGAAAACAAGGCTGCTGACAAGCCTATTAAGAGTATTGTTTGCTTTAACATCAGTATAGGTTTAGATCCAAAAGTGTTGTTTTACAAGTATTTTAACTAAAATGTAAAATTAG
>JAYTMI010000168.1:0-3393 GCA_043728625.1 Saprospiraceae bacterium
GCTGAAAAAGCGGCATTTTTGACGCAAAACATACCCCTTTTAGGAGAAATACAAGCACCTGGAACGATTGAAGGCGGTGATGTCGCTTGGCTCGATGAAAAAACCTTAGTTGTTGGACATTCATATCGGACAAATGACGAAGGTATTCGACAATTGCGAGTGTTACTTGCACCGCACGGTGTTGAGGTTTTATCCTTTTCACTACCCCATTACAAAGGACCAACAGATGTCTTTCATTTGATGTCTATTTTCAGTCCTGTTGATACTGATTTAGCCGTTACTTACTCGCCTTTAATGCCGATTGCATTCAGAAACGAACTTTTACTGAGGGGGTATCAATTTGTCGAAGTCCCAGAAGATGAGTTTGAAATGGCTTGCAATGTTTTGGCACTTGCGCCACGTAAATGCTTGATGCTCAAAGGTTTTCCTAAAACAAAACAGGCTTTAGAAGCAGCAGGTTGTACTGTTTTTGAATATTCTGGACTTGAAATTAGTGTGAAAGGCGGTGGTGGACCGACCTGTTTAACAAGACCTATTACAAGGTTGATTTGACAATATGAGCAGAATAATTATTCTGAATATTTTAATAAAATAAAAAATATCATGGCTATTCAACTCAATGCAGCTCAACAGGCTTCTTATTTTGAAGATGGTTATCTTGTCGTACCGCAATTTTTAAATCGTGAAGAAACCACTTTGTTGCACAACCTTTCTATGACCGATAGTATTGTGGACAAAGGTTTTGACTTGATTGATCAAACGGGCAAAAAAACACGTTTGACGCTTTGGTTTACACCAGGCGATGATACGTTTGGCTTAATGTCCCGTTCAGAAAAAATGGTATCTGTTATTCGAGCTTTACTTGGTGATAGGGGCAAAATCTGTCATTTTCATTCAAAAATTATGCAAAAAGCACCTCGTACAGGTGGTGCTTGGGAGTGGCATCAAGACTATGGCTATTGGTACAAAAATGGCTTTTTATATCCTGAAGCCATGATTTCAGTTATGATTTCATTGACAGAATCCGTAAAAGCCAATGGTTGCCTGCAAGTACTGAGGGGGTCGCATAAGATGCAACGATTTGAACATATTTTCATTGGTGAACAGCAAGGCGCTGACCCCATTTTTGTTGAGCACGCACTGAAGGAATGTGAACTGGTTTACACAGAATTACAGCCGGGTGATGCATTGTTTTTCCACCCTAACCTACTCCATCGCTCCGATGCCAACAATTCAGACAACCCGCGTTGGACTATTATTTCTGCTTATAATTTGGACTATAATGTGCCTTTTCGCGAGAAAAACCCTTCATGTATCACACCTATCGAGGTTGTACCTGATACGGCTATCTTAGAAAGCGGCGGTCGTTTGCCCGAAATGCGTGACTTTTTGCTAAAAGAAAAAGAGATTACTTTGAATGTTAAATGATTACAATTTAAAACCAATCATAAAAATAGGATTTGACGTAATTTCCCGACCTTTGAGTTGCCAACTTAAATCCAAACGAAGGAAACGGAACAAGCCAAAACCGACATTATCAATACCGAAACCCAATTCGGTGTAATTGCCCAATTCGGGCGTGTTCAAGTAAGCGATGCGAAAAACTTCTTTGAAACCCAATTTTCGAATCAACGGCAGTTTGTCTAAAAAGAAGCCTTCAAAATGGTGTTGTGCATGAAACATCACATAATTGCCAGATGTTGAAAAGCGATAAAAAGGCAAATTCATAAAACTGGTCATGTAGTCTTTTGGATTACCGAAACATGTTTCGTTGCCGTTAAAATGTTGAAAATCAATGAATTGTAATGATTGTTTTTTCAAAAAACCGCCGTATTCACCTTGTAATTCAGTGTAGCCCATCAAACCCATGCCAATTCGGTCTTGCTTAATGATGAATTTCATTTGGTCAAATTGAACAGCGTTTAAAGTGTTCATTTTAAAGGCTTTGCGATACACTACTGAAAATGTCGGAAATTTGGAATCCTCAATATCTTTATAATTTGGGTAAGTCAAATACTTTTGCGCAGGTGTCCAACTTAGTTTTAAATTTCCAAAAAAAGCATTGTTTTTTGTAAAATTCAAAGGCTGAACAGGGTCATTGCTGTTGTACTCTTCGTCTTTTTTGCGAAAACTATATTGCGTATTGATACTGAGGGGTGTCCTCTTTGCATATTCAAAACCGCCTTCAAGCCGCAAACCATTCACAACGTCTTGTCCGTAAGTGACTTTTGCATACGTTTTATCGTATATTTTATACACATGCTTTTTGTCATAAAGGGCGTATAATTGGGCAACTATGGTTGAAATAGGATTTTCTTCATTGAATTGTACGGCTTTTTGACCGCCTTCAATTTTTAGTTTGGCATAATTGAAACGGTTAAACAAGTATTCTCCCGAAGCTGCGACACGCCATTTTTTCTCTGCAAAGCTGTAAGATACTGAGGGGTCAATTGTTATACTCGACTTATAAGGTTTGAAACGTTCACCGTAGCGTTTTGAAAAAGACATCAATGACGCAATGTTTAAACCTTGAACAGGATTGAAATTAACAACCGAAAGCGGTGAACCGACCTTTAAACTCCATCTTTCCCAAGAGTTTTGATAGGTATAACCCGTCAAAAGGTTTATAACTTTGAATTTATTGTTCTTTGTATTGACCGAATCGAGGTAGATTTTTGATTGATGAACGGTCTGGATTGAGTCTTTTTTTGTGTAATCCAATCGTTCTTCAAGGGTCAAAGGTATCGGGCGCAGTGTGTCCCAATGTGCCAAATCATTGTCATTTTCTCCTTTAGAGGCTTTGAATATTTCATTTGAGAAAAAACGAGGCGCATACTGAGGGGTCAAATCATAGTTAGAAAAAACGCCATTGAAACTGCCGCTTATTTTAAATCCTAAAATACCAATTTTGAAGACAATGGCTTGCGATAACAAACGCCACACTTTGCCCACTTGTACATGATTTTGTTTCAAATAAAGCGTATCGAGAATGGGTTGTTGAATGCTTTTACCTGTTACATACAAATCCGTTTGATAGATATTCCATTGACTGTCAAGTATATATATCGTGCCGCCAAAAGTTGGGTCTTCTTTCCGAATCGGCAAAACAGCTATTTTATAGACCGTATTACCACTCTCATCTTTGAACTGTCCTTCTAAGCGATAGCGATAATACAACAAGGCATTGTCAGCAATAGGCGACAAAATTTGTCGCTGAATATCAATATGTTGTTCATAAAAACTGAAATCAAACAGCGTTGCTCGATTGAAACCAAAACCGTTTGAGTTACCACTTACTTTTGAGGAAATGAGTTCCTCTTTCTTTTTATCGCCATCCACATAAAGTTTTGAAATCGTTTCAGAAAGGTAAACAATACCTTGACGGGTATTGGT